>DAIQPR010000015.1:0-24169 GCA_036787315.1 Polynucleobacter sp.
ATTAAATAGTAATACTTACTAAACGCTTTAAAATAAAGTAGAAATTAATAAAGAGCATCTTAAATAAAAATTTACCAACTTATCCCATTAAAAATCCCGGAGAAATAGTTATGAAAGCATTAGTTCTATCACAGCATGGCGGTCTAGAAAACCTCCAATATGTTACTGATTACCCCATGCCAAAAGTTACTGACGGACATGTCATTATTAAAGTTGGTGCTTCCTCTTTTAATTATCATGACGCATTTACTGTAAAAGGTATGCCCGGAATTAAAGTACCACTTCCAGTAATTATCGGTTTAGATTTCGCTGGTGAGATAGCTGAAGTTGGTGCTAACGTACAAGGCTGGAATGTCGGTGACCGCGTTCTTGTCAATCCATTAAATAAGACAAAAGGTCTCATGGGTGAAATGCTCGACGGCGGAATGGCTGAATACTGCCTCGTTAGCGCAGACCAACTTATTAAAATGCCAGGCAATGTCAGTTACGAAGAAGCTGCAGCTCTACCCGTAGCATATGGAACTGCACACAGAATGTTGATTACGCACAATACCGTCAAAAAAGGTGATCGTGTATTGATCCTTGGAGCTTCTGGTGGTGTTGGAACAGGTTGCGTGATTTTAGCTAAACAGCTCGGTGCAGAAGTCATCGCTTGCGCAAGCTCTGAAGATAAATTAAACAAATTAAAAGAAATCGGCGCAGACGAAGTGATTAACTACAAAGAAGTAGATTTCTCAAAGTGGGCTGTTGAAAAATATGGCAAACCACAACGTAGAAACTATGAAGGTGGCGTTGATGTCGTCATCAACTTCACTGGTGGTGATACTTGGGTTCCTTCATTACGTTGTTTAAAGCGTGGTGGAAAACTACTCGTGTGCGGAGCTACTGCAGGACATGATCCTAAAGAAGATTTACGCTACATCTGGAGTTTTGAGTTACAAGTAATTGGTTCAAACAGTTTCTATATTGATAATCTAACAGCATTAATGGATATGATTTCAAAAGGTGAAATGAAACCAATGATCGATAAAGTACTCCCTCTCTCAGAAGCAAAAGAAGGTTTACGTTTAATCCAAGATCGTGAAGTTATCGGTAAAGTTGTTGTTACTCCATAACCAATAATCGATAAACATAAACTTAAAACTGAATAACAATAAAGGTTATCAATATGTCAAATGAAATGATTACTGCTGCAGAAGTTGAAGCAAAATTAACAAGAGGCCCCTTTCACCAATGGTTAGGGATTAAAGTCATCTCAGTTAAAGAAGGTGAAATCGAGCTTGAAGCAACTTGGCGTGAAGAATGGGTTGTTAATCCAGACCGCAAATATACACACGGTGGTATTTTGGCTTCACTCGTTGATTTAACTGCAGATTGGGCTTTAGTATCCAAAACTGGCCGTGGCGTTCCAACCATCGATTTACGTGTCGACTATCATCGCGCTGCAATGCCAGGCAATTTAATTGCTAAAGGTAAAGTAGTTAAATTTGGCAGTCAAATCAGTGTTTCAGAAGCAATGGTATATGATACTGATGGCAATTTATGCGCTAGTGGACGTGGGGTATATTCAACAGCACCTCCGCCTCCACCAAAAGCATAATTTAGTTTGTTTTTTGTTGAGGTATTTACCAACCCCTACCAAAAACCATGGGCAACGTTGCTAACTCCTTAGAACAACTCCAACTCAATAATCTTGGAGATCTATTTCGTCGCGATCTAGATCTCCAAAAAATTGCTTTGATTGATCTCGGGGTGCATCATTCCCCAAGAGAGTATTCTTTTGCGGACCTAGATGCATTAGCAAACTCAGTTGCTAGAGGTTTAGAGCGTTTTGCGTTAAAACGTGGCAGCAGAGTTGCTATCATCGGGCTCAATAGCGCTGAATATATTGCAAGCTTTTTAGGAATTATGCGCGCAGGCCTTGTTGTTGTTCCTGTGAACTCCAAGTTTCCAGCTGCCATGGTTGAATTTGTTTTAGAAGACTCAGATGCTCAGTTAGTTTTTTGTGATGCGCAAAATGAGCGCTTGCTTCCATCTACTTTACCGAAAATAGTTTTCGATTCAGTTGATCCAAATACACCTAACTCTTTTCAGCAATTTATAAATCCAGGTTCTTTTGAGATTATTAAACCAGAAGAGGGTGAATTAGCAATGCTTCTATATACCTCAGGATCTACAGGTAAGCCCAAAGGTGTCAGACTTTCCCATGAAAGCCATATTTGGGTTGCAAAAACAAGATTAGGTAACAATGATTGGTCAAAACATCGTTACCTTGTAGCTGCGCCCTTATATCACATGAACGCTTTGGCAATGACCACTCTTAACATTCTAGCGCACGCTACAACAGTGCTATTGCCACAATTTACTGCGCGTCAATATATCAAAGCCATCGAAGAGTTTAAATGTACTTGGCTGACGGCAGTCCCTCCAATGATCGCAATGATGCTCCAAGAAAAGGAACTCATTCAAAAGACAGATTTATCTTCTGTTGAATTTTTAAGAATGGGCTCTGCACCAGTTTCTCCAAGTTTGATGGATGCTATCAAAAGTGTCTTTCCAAAAACACAAATCATTAACGCTTTTGGTACCACTGAAGGAAGCCCTGTTATGTTTGGTCCACACCCTGATGGACTTCCTCTTCCATTCCTCAGTGCTGGTTATGCACACCCTGATGTCAAAATTCGACTTGTTGATGAGAATGGTCAAGAATCCAATCAAGGAGTCTTACAAATAAAATCTCCAGGTGTCATGCTTGGCTACCACAAACCAGAAGGCCGAAATCCCCCGATCAAAAATCCTTTTACCGAAGATGGCTATTACAGTACCGGTGATATCTTTAAACGTGATGAGCAAGGGTTCTATTTTTTTATTGGACGTGCAGATGATATGTTCGTTTGCGGAGGAGAAAATATTTATCCGGCCGAAGTTGAACGATTGATTGAATCACATCCTTCAGTTGCACAGGCCATAGTCATCGCTGTTGATGATGACATTAAAGGACAAAAACCCGTAGCATTTGTCGTTCTAAAACCGCATTTAACTGTCACTGAAAATGATCTTAAAACTTTTTGTTTAACAAATGCTCCTGCATATCAACATCCACGAAGAATCTGGTTCCTAGACGAACTTCCTTTAGCAAGCACCAATAAAGTTGACAAATCCTTGTTGAAAAAACAAGCCCTCCAACAAATAAACGATCAAGCTAATGTCTAATCCATCATGCCAAAAAGATTGGCTTAATGAAGCCATTCTTCGTATTGAAGCAGATTTTTGTCGGAGTGTTGATACACACTTGATTCCATTAAATATCCCAGCATTTTCTGAGCATGGAATTGATTTATATTTAAAAGATGAGTCTACTCACCCTACTGGTAGTCTTAAACATCGTTTGGCTAGATCTTTGTTTTTATATGCACTTTGTAATAATTGGCTATGTGAAGGCAAAACGGTAATCGAAGCATCGAGTGGTTCTACAGCAATCAGTGAAGCTTACTTTGCAAATTTAATAGGCTTACCTTTTATTGCAGTAATGCCTAAATCAACTTCATCTGAAAAAATTGATCGGGTCAAATTTTATGGCGGAACATGTCACCTTGTGAATTCCTCCATGGAGATGTATTCAAGAGCGAAAGAATTAGCGATTGAACTAAATGGTCATTATATGGATCAATTTACCTTTGCTGAACGTGCAACAGATTGGCGGGGAAATAATAATATCGCTCAAAGTATCTTTGCTCAAATGTCCCTAGAAAGAAATCCAATACCTAAATGGATTGTTGTAGGGGCTGGAACAGGCGGCACAAGCGCCACGATTGGTCGTTACTTACGCTATCAACGATATGACTCTCAAATTTGTGTTGCTGATCCAGAAGGCTCTGTTTTTATGGATTACTACAAAACACAAGATCCCAATTTGTGCTCGAATGGATCAAAAATAGAAGGCATCGGCAGACCTCGTCCAGAGGCTAGTTTTATCCCATCTTTAATAGATCATATGATTCAAGTAAAAGATGTCGACTCAATATCTGCCATGAGAATTTTGTCCAACATACTAGGTCGTAAAGTAGGTCCCTCAACTGGAACAAATTTTATTGCAATGCTTGAACTTGCCCAAGAACTCAAAGAACAAAAATTGAATGGATCAATCCTCAGCTTGCTATGCGATAGTGGTGATCGTTATCTCAATACCTACCATAATGCTGATTGGGTAAAGGATACCTTTGGTGACTGTAATAATTCTGCGAATCATATTAATCAATTAATGAGCAATTAAAGTTTTCATTAATTCAAAATAAACCATCAATATGAATTCAATTCAACCGATACTAGGGATTGTATTTATCTTTTTAGTAGTTTATTTTCTTTCAGAAAATAGATCCTTGATTTCAAAAAGTATCGTTTTAAAAGGCCTTTTACTTCAATTTATTTTGGCTTTGTTTCTATTAAAGTTTGCACCAGCACAAGCTTTTTTTAATACTTTAAATCATGGCATCTTAGAAATACAAAAAGCAACCCAAGCAGGAACAACTTTAGTTTTCGGATACTTAGGGGGCGGTCCACTACCGTTTATTGAATCCAAAGAAGGTCTGAGTTTTATTCTGGGATTCCAAGCACTTCCTATGATGTTAGTTTTCAGCGCCCTTTCTTCTCTTTTATATTACTTAAGAGTCTTACCAGTCATTATTGGATTTTTCGCATGGTGTTTAGGTAGAGTTTTAAATATTTCAGGGCCAGCTAGTTTTTCTGTCATTTGTACAATTTTTGTGGGTATGGTTGAAGCCCCGCTCCTCATCAAACCATATTTAAAACACTTATCTCGTACAGAACTATTTATTGTGATGAGTTCTGGACTAGCTACTATTTCAGGAACAGTACTTGTTATTTATGCAGGATTTTTGCAGTCCATTATTCCGAATAGTGCTGGACATTTAATGATAGCTTCCATCATTAGCGCTCCCGCTTCCATTATGTTAAGTATGATGCTCATTCCTCAAGATCAAACATCTCAGAGTATGGGACGTGGTCACTTTTACGTCCCAGAGCAAAGTCAATCCTATTCTGGAATTATGGATGCAATAAGCCATGGTACAACCCAAGGTTTAAAGCTTTTGGCTAATGTTATTGCAATGCTAATAGTTCTCGTGGCATTAGTAGCTTTATCGAATAGTATTCTTCATGTATTGCCAAACATCAATGGAGAGCCAATTTCTCTAGAACGCGTGATTGGGTGGTTCATGCAACCATTAGCATGGTTACTTGGCATTGATGCTAAAGATGTCGGCATTGCTGGCCAATTACTAGGAACTAAATTAGTTTTAAATGAATTTATTGCTTATCTAAATTTATCGAAAGTTCCTCTAACTGATATCTCAGATAAAAGTAGAATTCTGTTGACATATCTCCTATGTGGATTCGCCAACTTTGGGAGTCTTGGAATTGTGATCAGTGGACTTAGCTCAATGGTTCCAGAAAGAAATAAAGAGATTTTAGATTTGGGATTAAAGTCTTTGTTAATTGGAACACTATCGACTTCTTTATCCGGCGCAATAGTAAGTCTGATTCTATTTTAGTTGGACTTTTTTCTTTTATAGCCTTATAAAAAACTAAGTAATAATAGGCATATATTAGTTTGAAAAAATATTGTAGAGTCATAGCATAATTAACCACTGAACAAGGAGACTTCATCATGCTTAAATTTTTAGCAGGATTTTTAACTTTTTTTGTAATTCCAGTAAGTATTGCTCAAACACCCCCTAAACCAGGTCAAGCTAAACGATTTCCTCAAATAACCCTAGAGCAGATTGCGCCAGAAGGACAACAACTTGCGCAAGAAATTATCAAAATTTCTAGTGTTGGTTTAGGTGGTCCCTACAACATCATGTTTAGAAGTCCGGTCTTTGCAGATCGTATGAAGAAACTATTAGACTACTTACGTTTTAACTCTTCACTCCCAACTAGACTAAATGAGTTTGCCATCATTATTCAAGGCTATGAATGGAAATCTCAAGTTGAATGGTATGCACACTATCCCCTAGCTCTGAAAGCTGGCTTACCTCAATCAGTAGCAGATGATCTTAAGAGTGGGATTCGTCCAAGAAATATGAAGCCAGATGAAGAAGTTGTATATGACGTAAGTATGCAACTCATCAAAAATCATGAAATCTCTGATGAGCTTTTTCAAAAAGCTAAATCTATCCTTGGAGAACAACAATTGGTTGATTTAGTTGCAGTGAGTGGGACATATGTAACAGTAGCTATGTTACTTAGCCTTGGTCAAGAAATGCCTCCCGAAGGAAAACCTTTGCCATTCCCTCCAACAAAGTAAATACTATCAACATAAAACAATGAAATTTAATATATTATTAAATAGTATATGTATTAAAGCGTCTCAATCAATTTAAGGAGATATGATGAGAATATTGCAATTGATTAAATTAAACTTATCTGTTGTTGTCTTAGGTCTTTTTACTCTAGAGGCGTTCGCTGCAGAGCCTATATTAATTGGATTATCTATTACTAGATCTCCACCTGGCTCCGTCATTCAGGGCACACAAATTAAAGATGCCATGGAAATTTATGCCGACATGATTAATGCGAAAGGTGGCCTACTTGGTCGTCCAATTAAATTAGTCATTGAAGATAATCAAGGACTTCCTGAAAAAGGCAGATCCGCTGTTGAAAAATTAATTACTAGAGACAAAGTAGTTGCTGTAACAGGTGCTCATCAAAGTTCAGTTTGTTTAAGTGAAATTGAAGTTGCTCATCGCTACCAAACTCCTTATGTCAACACGAACTGTTGGGCTGACTCTGTGAGAATTAAAGGTTACCCTGAAGTAATCAATACATCTCCATACAATTTTATCGTTGCGGATTCAATGGCCGAAACTTTAAAAGCTATGAAAGTTAAAAGAGTTGTAGCTTTTGCAGAAAATACAGACTACGGAATTGGCTTAGCCAAAGGAGTGGGTGAGGCTTTAAAACGTAAAGGATCAACTATTGATTATAAATTTGAAACTTTAGACCGCTCTAGCAAAGACTTTACTCCTGCAATTTTGGCATTGAAATCCAATCCTCCCGATGTTGTTGTTCTGACAATGCTTCCTCCTGCAGCATATATTGCATTGAATCAACTATATGAGCAGGGAGTGGCTCCTTCACCAAAAACTCTAGTGTATGACGGAGCAGGAATGGCTGACTATCCAGACTTCTGGCAAAACGTTAAGGATGCTGGTAAATACATGATGACCATTGGTATGTACCATCCTGATATGAAAATGAATGACCTCTCCAAACAAATTGCGGTGGAGTACAAAAAACGTACTAAAAATGATCCAAACAGACTAATTTATCAAGCTGTTGATTCATTATTAGTCATCACTGAAGCAATTCGCCAAGCTGGAACAACTGATTCTGCAAAGATATTGGATGTAATGCGTAAGAGTAAGTTCGAAGGCGCTCGTGGTTTAATGACTTTTGATACATTCCCAGGTGTTTCTTACCAGCAATGGGCAGCAATTCCATACGTAAACTATCAGTTGACAGATGTTAATCAAGCTGTTGGTAAAACAACCTTGTTACAAGGTCCAGGTATGCCACTCAACACCTCAAAAATAACAATGCCTAAATAAACCTATTTAAATTTAGCTTTGTTGGAAAGTTTATTTTGTTATTCCTTGACTTAACCGTAAACGGGCTCATTATGGGCCTGTTTTACGCATTAATGGCAGTTGGTCTTTCAATGATTTTTGGTGTTCTCAGAATCATTAATTTTGCTCATGGTGAGTTTTTTATGATTGGTGCATACACTTATGCACTTATCGCGACAAGCTTTGGAATAAATCCTTGGTTTACCCTACCACTCGCAGCTTTAGGTGGTGCAATATTAGGACTTGTTGTTGAAAGACTTCTAATTAGACCTCTTTATGATGGTTATAGAAGTTGGTCATTTGTTAAAGATGAATATGCTGTAGTGGTTACATTCGCTTTATCTCTTCTTCTAATCCACCTTGTAGATAAAGTAATTGGCCCTTCTCCATTTATGGGTCCAAGTTTATTTAGTATGCAAAGAATTTCTATTGGTCCAATCATGCTAAATGGACAAAAGTTAATCTCATCTGGAGTTTCTATATTTTTATTAATTAGCCTTGCTATTTTTATTAAAAAATCTTTATGGGGTAAACAAATACAAGCTGTAGCACAAAATCGTTTTGGTGCTGCTCTTGCTGGTATCGATCCAGTTAAAACAACTGCATTAATTTTTGCAATCGCTGGAGGTCTTGCTGCATTATCAGGAGCTCTTCTCTCACCAATCGTAAACCCCTCTCCAGATATCGGTTCTTTCCCAGCTATCAAATCCTATGTGATTGTCGTTTTAGGTGGCTTGGGCTCTATCTGGGGCAGTATGTTCGCCGCACTCATTTTGGGTGTACTTGAATCGTATTTTGCTGTGTATGTTTCCTATGATTATCGAGATGCATTTGGACTTCTCATATTAATTTGCGTTCTAATATTTCGCCCCAATGGCCTTGCTGGTATGAAAGGACGAGAAATTTAATATGATTAAAACTCTATCTATAAGTAATTCAAAATTATGGCGAAATCGACTTAAGTTTGATTTTTGGAGTTTGCTCATTGTTCTATTATTAATGTGCTTTCTTCCTCTACTTGATTTAAGTGATTACACTTTAGGTATCCTCATCGTAGCGATGTATCTAGCAATCGTAGCCATGTCATGGAATCTGCTTGCAGGCTATTGCGGTCAATTTTCAATGGCTCCAGCAGCATTTGCAATGATTGGAGGATATATTGTCGGATTGTCTGATTTTCATGCGCAATTATCCTTATGGATATCTGTTCCTCTAGCAATTGTAGGTACTGCAATATTAGGTGCTCTTTTAGGCCTCATAGTAACCAGACTTAAAGGTCCCTATCTATCACTAACAACTCTTTCATTTGCTGAAATTTCTAGAGTCATTATTTCTAATTCGCATGAATATACGCGTGGTGATCAAGGTTTAAATGTTCCCTCCATGATGAATGATCGTCTTAGTTATTATTATTTCTTCATCGTACTAGTTCTATTAACTGGAGTATTTATCTATTGGCTCATGCGCTCTAAGTTGGGTGGCTTCTTACTTGCGATTCGAGATGATCAAGAAGGTGCTGAGAGTAAAGGTATTGATATTGTTTTCTATAAATTAGTTGCCTTTACTATATCGTGTTCCCTATGCGGATTTGCAGGAGCAATGTATGGCTCATTTAGCCAATTAGTAAGTCCCGAGATGGGATTGTTACAACAAACAGGGCTCGTTATCTCCATGGTCGTGATAGGCGGCATTGGCTCTCTTACGGGTCCAGTTATTGGTGCTATTCTTGTTTATTTAGGATCGGAATGGTTGCGTGAAATCGGCAATATTCAAATGATCGTTTTTGCTTTTGTGGTTATTATTTTTGCACGCTTTTTTAGAACTGGGATTTGGGGTTTTTGTTTAGGACTTAAACAACGCCTTCTTCAAAATCATCATGAATAATCTTCTCTCAATTCAAAATTTATCTAAATCATTTGGTGGAAATCAGGCTGTTGATGCAGTAAGCTTTTCTATCCAAGAGGGATCTATTATGGGCTTAATTGGACCCAATGGATCTGGCAAAACAACCGTATTAAATATGCTTTCTGGTATTTTGCAAGCAGATAGTGGTTCTATCAAACTGGAAAATCGATCATTAAATGGCCTTAAACCATCTAAGCTAGCTAAATTAGGTATCATGCGGATGTTTCAAATGACGAGAGTTTTTAACCGCATCAGTGCGTTTGATAATCTACTCATTTCTGGTCAAGCATTAGGGCTTAGCTTTAATGACTCTGTTGGAAAAGCAGATCAGTTAATGCAAGAACTTCAACTTGAACATGTTAAGTTTCTAGACGCAGGCGAGCTTTCTGGTGGACAAAAGAAATTGCTCGAATTTGGTATGTGTTTTATGCGAAGTCCAAAACTGGCATTGTTAGATGAACCATTTGCTGCAGTCCATCCTAAAATGCGGGAAACAATGGTCAATTTCATTATTGAAAAAAATAAAATTGGTCATACTTTTTTAATTGTCAGTCATGACATGCCAATCGTCCAACAATTATGTCAAGAATGTATTTGTATGAGTACAGGCAAGGTCATTGCAAGCGGAAATACTAAATCAGTTCTTTCAAGCCCAGAAGTTATAGAAGCTTACCTTGGAGATGATCATGTCTGAACCACTCCTTGAATTAAAAAATGTAACTGCAGGGTATGCAAAAGATATCGATGTTTTAGTCGATGTAAACCTTCAGGTTTTTTCGGGCAAAGTGTCCGGCTTAATTGGTCTTAATGGCGCAGGAAAGTCTACCCTTATTAAAACGATTTGTGGTTTTTTGAAACCCAAAAGCGGTGAGGTTATTTTTGAGGGAAAAAACTTAAACGCTCTTAAATCTCATGAATTAATGAATCACGGAATTTTTTGTATCCCTCAAGAATCAAGCTTATTCCCCTTTTTAAGTGTGCAAGATAATCTTCTTCTACCTGTTCATACTTTTAAAAAAGTACCAAATTGGCAGGAAAGATATGAAGAAGTTTTGGAATTATTTCCTATTCTGAAAACAAAGCGCTCTCAAGCTGCTGGTGAATTATCAGGTGGTCAACAAAAGCAATTAGAATTCGCTAAAGCCTGGATCTTGCAACCTAAACTTTGTTTGGTTGATGAACCAAGTATTGGCCTTTCCCCTAAAATTGCTGAAGAGGTTTTTGTGTGGTTAGAGAAGTTTACGCAAAACGGTATGGGTGTTCTCTTAATAGATCATAACGTTCGTCGCGTTGTACAAATGTCAAACTTTCTATATGTTTTAAGTCTTGGAAAAATTACTGCCTCTGGGCCACAAGAACAATTTACAGGTGATTTGCACGGTCAAGTAAAAGAATGGTTAGGTCTTAATTTTTAAATTTTTATACTTAAAAGTATTATCAGGATCCAATGTCATTAGACCGAAAAGTGTAGCTAAAATAGACTTCATAAAATAAGTTTTTACAATAAATACAAATAGGGACAAAATGAAAAATACATTTTTCAAAATAGTATTTCTTATAGCTTATAGCTTTTTAAGCGCTACTTCATTTGCTGATGAATATCCTTCAAAGCCCATTAGAATAATTGTTCCATTCCCTCCGGGAGGTGGTGCAGATGTCTTGATGCGCCCATTAAGTAAAAAACTGACTGAGCTTCTTGGGCAACCTATCGTCCTTGATAATAAGCCAGGAGCAAATGGTAATATTGGCGCTGATTACGTTGCAAAAGCCGCCCCTGATGGTTACACATTACTGATTGGGAACAGCTCATTGTCAATTAGTACAGCACTTTATAGTCAATTATCTTTTGATCCTGTCAAAGATCTTGCTCCAATAGCATTACTAGTTAATACACCTAGCTTATTAGTTGCAAATCCCAAATTTAAAGCCAAGAATATTAGTGAACTCATTGAGTACGCTAAACAAAATCCAGGAAAAATTAACTACTCCTCAGCAGGTATTGGAAGTACACCCCACTTAGGTATGGAAGTCTTAGGTTTGGCAACTGGAACAAAATTTACACACATACCATACAAAGGTAGCGGACCTGCTGTAGCTGCATTACTCGCAAATGAAGTAGATGTTCAAATTACCAATACTTCAACTGTTCTGCCACAAGTCCAAGCTGGAAAACTAACACCACTTGGAACAACTACACTAAAAAGGACTCCCATCCTTGCATCAGTTCCCAGTATTTCTGAAACAATACCTGGGTTTGAGTTAAATACCTGGTATGGGCTATTGGGGCCTGCAGGTTTACCAAAAGGAATCATCCAGCGATTAAATCAAGCATTTACAAATTGTTTAAATACACCAGAAATAAAACAACAGTTAATCTCGATGGCCTATGATCCTGACCCTAGCTCACCTGAGGCATTTTCTGCTCTCATTAAAAAAGATAATATTTATTGGGCTAACATCATTAAAACAACTGGTATCAAGGCCGAATAAAAAATTTCTATACCTAAATATTTTTGAATAAATTCTGATTATCTATGACAACTAGCACACCCTATCAAAACCCACCACCATTTAAAAACACATCATCGCCCAAATTTGTCTTACCGAAAAATGCTACAGATTGTCACTGTCACTTATTTGATGATATTGAGAAATATCCTTTTACAAAAAATCCAGCATATCTCCCTCCTTCAGTATTTGTTGAGGACTATTTAAAGGTCATTAAAACTATTGGTATAGAACGCGCTGTCATTGTGCATGCCAATGTTTATGGCCTAGATAACTCATTAGCTTTAGATGTTATTGCTAGTGCTCCAGATAAATTTCGTGCAATTGGTCTAGTAGATGAGTCTATTACAGATCAAGAATTAGAAAGACTTCATCTTGGTGGCGTCAGAGGATTTCGTTGTAACTTGGTGAATGGTATTGGCTTATCTTTAGAAGCTGCAAAGAAATTAGCCCATAGAGTTAAACAATTCAATTGGCATACTCAATTTCTTCTCGATGTGCAAAAGTTTCCTAACTTAACAGAGACATTCTCTGATTTCCCTATCGATGTTGTAATTGATCATATGGGTAGGCCTGTAATTGATAAGGGTATCAATGAGCCAGGTTTTCAGAGTCTAATCTCTTTTTTAAAAACAGGAAAAGCCTGGTCCAAATTATCAGCGCCCTACAGAACTTCCAAAGATCCATTGTTTTACCGAGATATGATTCCTTTTGCACAAGCACTTGTTGAAGCAGTCCCAGATCAACTTGTTTGGGGTTTTGATTGGCCACATGTGAATATGCCCCCCGGAACACCAATGCCCAATGATGGAGAATTAGTAAATCAAATAGAGCAGTGGATACAAAGCCCCATAAACTTACAAAAAATTATGGTTGATAATCCAACAAGGCTTTACGGTTTTTAAGCACAATAATAAATAATTCTAAATAGGAGGACATTCTTACTATGAAACACTTTTGGCTGATTTTATTAATTCCGTTTTTATCCCAATTTTCTATAGCCGCTAACTTAAATCAGGATGTTGCTTTAAAAGGTGTTGTGAGTTCTAACGCAGAAGGAAATATGGAAGGGGTGGTCGTAAGTGCAAAGCGCGAAAATTCTACGATTACTATTTCAGTTGTGAGTCATCAAAATGGTGATTACTCATTCCCCAGAGAAAAATTAGCTCCAGGAAAATATAGTATCAATATACGCGCTACCGGTTTCGAATTACCTAAACCAATCAACACCATCATTGTTAGTGAAACAAAAACTGCTATTCAAGATATTCAATTATCACAAGTTAAAGATATATCTCAACAACTTACAAATGCAGAATGGATTGCTAGTATGCCAGGTGAAGAGAGTGAGAAAAAGACTCTTTTAACTTGTGTTACTTGTCACACCTTACAGCGCGTCGTGAATTCAAAATATAGCTCTGAAGAATTTTTAAAAATTGTTTTGCCAAGAATGCAATCTTACGTAAACCAAAGTATGCCAGGAGCACCTCAAATGCGAAAAGGCGCAAGGCTGAAAGAGGAGCAAGGCGAAGATCGTGTCCGTATTTATAAAAAAATGGGAGATTTTCTGGCCAATGTTAATCTCTACAATCGCAAAACATGGTCTTATGAGTTAAAAACTTTTCCAAGACTTAAAGGCGAATCTACAAATGTAATCTATACAGAATATGATCTCCCAAGAAAACTAATCCAACCCCATGACGTAATCGTCGATAAAGAAGGAATGGCTTGGTGGAGTAGTTTTGGGGAACAAAAAATCGGCCGATTAAATCCTAAAGATGGTTCGGTCGTCGAATATGATGTGGCTATATCTAAGCCTGATTATCCAACTGGAGTCCTTGCAATACGGGGTGATCGAGAAGGCAAACTATGGATTGGTAATATGTACCAAGCCTCAATTGCACAATTTGACCCCCAAACCAAACAGTTTAAATATTTCACGCCACCACCTGAAGAGAATCTACCTTCAACACAACTGAATCAAGTCGCTCCTTGGAATATTCATGTTGATAATAAAGTTTGGTCACAAAATAGTGGCTTTGCTGGCGTACATCGTTTTGATTTAACAACAGGAAAAATTGAAACATGGGATCCTTTTAAAAATTCAAAGATCGAACATAATATCTATGACGTAATATCAGATTCAAAAAATAATTGCTACTTCACAGATTTTAGACAACAAGAAATTGGCCGAATCGATGCTAAAACAGGTGAAGTTACTTTTTATAGCTTTGCAACAAAAGAAGCATCACCTAGAAGAGGCAATATGGATGATCAAGATCGACTTTGGGTTGGTGAGTTTCGAGGACACAAAATTGGTATGTTAGATACAAAAACCGGTATCACTAAAGAATGGACTGTCCCAACACCTTATTCCGCACCCTATGACACAATTTTAGACAAACTTGGCTATGCATGGACAGGGTCTATGACTTCAGATCGAGTTGCGCGTCTTAATACAAATACAGATCAATTTGTGGAATATCAGCTACCGCGTTCAACAAATATTCGAAGAGTATTTGTTGATAATAGTTTTGAGAGACCCATTTTTTGGATTGGTAACAATCACGGGGCCTCTATCATTAAATTAGAAACGTATTAAGCTCCTGATAGTTCTAATAATACAGAGCCATTGTTAGACGAATTAACAATGGCTTCGAGAACTCGAATATTATTCAATATTTGCTCAGGTGTATAACGGTAAGCCGCCTTACCACTAATCGCATCAGCCCAAGATTCAAAATTTTTAAGGACAACATTCGAAGCTGAAAAAGTTTTATGACTTCTCTTGGCTTCACTATTCGTAATAGTCATATCAGTCGGTAATCCCCAATCCACATTTCCATTTTCTTTTACTTCAACCCAACCCAAACTACCAAATACAGTTATCCTTCCATGGAAAGGCGTTGAAGATAAACATGTGATGGAACCCGTTACACCTTCTTGAAAATCTAATTGAACAAGTACCTGGTCTTTTCCTACTGCACCTTTTAAAACTCGTCCAGTTTTAGCTCTTACTTTAGTAGGACATCCTAATAAAGAAATAAAAAAATCAGTTAAATGTATTCCTAAAGCTGTCATCGCACCAGCTGGCGCATCCTGATCTTGAACTCGCCAATTACTCGCATCCATTTTGGCAAATAAGTTATGACTTACATTTGCCTCAATGTGTAAGATTTGTCCTAACTCACCAGCTTTAACCATCCGTAGAACTTCTTCAAGCCCTGGCTCAAAACGCCTTTCATGCCCTATTCCTAAAATAATGCCAGCATCTTTACATGCATCAATTATTTTTTTAGCACCTAAACTCGTAAGTGTTAAAGGCTTTTCACAAAAAAGTTGCTTACCTGATGCAATAATTTTTAAAGCTTGTTCTTCATGCATGCTGTGAGGAGTCGCAAGGATAATGGCATCTATCTGAGGATTTTCTAAAACTTCAGCCATGTCCTTCACTAGTATTAAGTGATGATCAGAGGCAAAACTTTCTAGATGCTCAATATTTAAGTCTACCCCGTGAGTAACCTGAATCTTTTCACTATTTTTGAGGTAAGTAATAATTTGCTTACCCCACCAACCCAAACCTATAACAGCAGCACGCATGATGTCCCCTATTTAATTATTTTTAGCCAGCTGTATATCCACCATCTAGATATAAAGTTTGTCCTGTACAAAATTGTGCTGCAGGACTTAATAAGAAATATATTCCCCCAACAATATCCTCAGGCTCCCCTAATCGGCCTAAAGGAATTCTGCTGAGCATTCCCTCTCGCGTAACTTTTCCGGGACCATCTTCAGCATACATCCAAGCGGAAACAGGAGAACGAAATACCGTTGGTCCAATTGCATTGATGGTAATACCATGCTTACCCCACTCGCAACCTAAAGTACGAACCAAAGCATCTATTGCTCCCTTAGAAGTGCAATAAGCCGTATATCCAGCTGGATGCCCTAACTTTCCACGAGTCGAAGATAAAACAACAACGCTTCCACCCTTGCCCTGAGCAACCATTTGTCTTCCAACTGCTTGACATACTAACCAAGGACCTCGTAAGTTTGCATCCATGACCTTTTGCCAAGAATCCACAGGCATATCAACAATGTCAGCTACAAAATTAGTCCCATTAGTGATTAATGTTCCATTGAGTTCAGAGAAATTGTGTACCGCAGTATCAACCATGGCTTTAGCGTGCTCTTCGGTATCTGGCCAAAATGGAACTACAGCAACCTGTCCGCCTATATCACGAATTTCTTGAGCTAACTTTTCAAGCCCCTCAACGTTATTGTCAGCTAAAGTTAAGCGTGCGCCTCCTTTTGCTAAACCTAAGGCAGTTGCAGTACCTAAGGTTCCAGTAGCACCACTAATGAGGATGGACTTACCCGCAACAGAAAACATCTGTTGTGGATCAAAATATTGTGTAGACATGATTAACCTTTAAAAAAAGCTTACGCTCTGACGTAAGCTTTCGTTGGACAAAATTCTTAAAATTATTTAACGATCGTATTCCAAGCAGGACAACTTTGTTTGTCTGGTGCTACGTCATAATTAGCAAGAGTAGCTTTTTCAACAACCATTGGCGGAAATACAATTTCTTTAGGTACTGGTAAATTACGAATTGATCGGATCAATGACATTGTTGCAAAACATCCTTGATAAAAAGGTGCTGCATCTCCACTGGCCAACATCTTGCCTGCTTTAATTGCTTCAACAGCCTCTTTACTACCATTAATTCCAACAACTAATGCCTTACGATTAGCGCCTTCTAAAGCCTCAATAGCGCCGCTTGCCATAGCATCATTTGCAGCCATCACACCATCAATCTTCGGATAGGTTTGTAATAAGTTTTCCATGACTTGCAAACCCTGCAAACGCTGATAATTTCCAGGCTGAGATGCTAAAAGTTTAATTCCAGGGGCTTCTTCAATTGCTTTCTTAAATCCATTAACTCGATTTGTATTACCAACTACACCTCTGACACCCTCAAGAATGACAACATTGCCTTGACCATTGAGCGCCTTTACCAATGCCTTACCAGCAGCATTAGCTGTGGAAAAATCATCAGCCCCAACCCAGTTCACAAAGTTACCAGTCTCAGCATGGTCTGTTGCATTTACAACTGGAATACCTGCATCATTAATTTTTTTAACACCTGGATTGATCGCTTTGTAATCTACAGGAATCAAAACAATTCCTGAAGGCTTTTTAACAATGACGTCATCAATCTCACCTAACTGCTCTGGAATACTGTCTGGTTTTGTAGGCACATAATGCGTAGTAGATGCATTCATTTGTTTCGCAGCTGAATCAGCTCCTAAACGAAATGCTTGGAAATAAGGATTTGTCTGGTTTTTTGTAAAAACAGCAATTTTCTCGCCATCAGCAAATGCTGGACTAGATGCCATAGAAAGAAGTATTGCAGATGTGCATAGTAAGCGATGATTTTTCATATATAGTGTCTCCTAGTTAAGTTTTACAACGATGAAGTAATGCATATCAAGAGGATACTTTTCTCCTAAAGATTAAATCTAAAAAAACTGAAAGAATAATAATGATTCCAGTAACTAGAGCTTGATAATTACCATCAATAGTTAATATGTTCATACCATTCAATACTAAAGTTAATATCAAAGCGCCAATTAATGTACCGAACATGGTCCCAACACCACCGAACAATGAAGTACCTCCAATTAAAACAGCAGCAATCGCCGGCAATGTAAGATTCTCTCCAATATCACCTTCCGCTGAATTTAACCTTGCTAAAAATACTAAACTTGCAAGTCCAGCCGTCATACCACTTAATATATATACAAGCATTAAACGCCGATTAACTGGCACGCCTGATAATCTTGCTGATAATGGATTGGCGCCTACTGCATATATTTGCTGTCCATAAATAGAATATTTTGTGAAAATTGAACCCCCTATTAAAAATAGGCTCATGATATAAATAGGTACTGGAATACCGTAAAGATATCCGCTACCAATAAATCTAAATGATTTATCAAAGCCGTTAATCGTAGTACCTGCCATCATGTAGTAGGTCAATCCGTGTAATATCCAAAGCATTCCATATGTTGCAATAAATGATGGAAGTCTTAAAAAAGTAACAAGTAATCCATTACCCACACCTATTAAAATCCCACATCCTATACCAGATAAGAACCCTAGCAAGGTTGAACCTGTACTTGTCATAGCAACTGCAGCAACGCAAGCAGACATACCGACGTTAGCACCAACAGATAAATCAATTCCAGCAGTCAGCAATACTAACGTCAATCCAGAAGCCATTAAAAACAATAAGCTTGCTTGTCTTAATACGTTGAGTAAATTATTAGTGGTAAAAAACGCCTCAGTTAAAAAAGACAAAACTATACAGATAATGATTACAACCAACATCCTAAAAAATATATTTTTAAATTGTGTTGTGTTGCCAAGTTCTTTAATGAGATTAGTCATGATTATTTTTATACTTTGGCTTTAAATCCGTCGAGTAATAATGCAACTAAAACTAACAGACCAATACTTGCAACTTGAATTGATGATTGAACACCTACTAAATTAAGTCCGTTTCTTAGAATACCTACAGTAATTACCCCAAGAAATGTTCCAAACATCCAGCCATTACCTTTTTCAAACGAAGTCCCACCAACAATTACAGCAGCAATTGCATCAAACTCCATTCCAATAGCAGCAGTGGGATGACCTGAGTTCATACGAGCGGTTAACAATATAGAAGCTACACCTGCCATGATTCCACTTAATGCATAAACACCTATGTGATAAATATTGACTCGAATACCAGCTAATTTGAGTGAGTCACGATTACCACCTATGGCAAATACATAAGTACCAAATCTGGTGTGATACAACAAAGCATGAAAAATTGCATAACTTACTAAAGCAAAATAAATTGGTAGTGGTATTCCTAAAAGCTTGGCGTTGTACGCTAGTCCTATAGTATCCCCAACATTGGATATGGTCTGTCCATCAGTAACAATTAAAGCCAAGCTCTGGCATATACCGAGCATTCCTAAAGTGACTACAAAAGGTGGCATTTTCATATAAACAATGATCGCTCCATTCAATAGCCCAACTACAAGACCAACCATGATTGCCATAAAAATTGATAAAGGTAAATTTTGAGTTTGGGCTAAAAAGTAGGCTGCAATTACTCCACAAAATGTTAACAATGCACCAATAGACATATCAATGCCCTCAGTCATAATGACCATTGTCATTGGCAATGAAATCATCAACAAAATAGTTGATTGCACACCAATGTTAGTGATGTTTGGAATTGATAAAAAATCTGAACTAAGAATAGAGAAAACAACTATACAAACTAAAAGCATAAGCGCGACACCAGGCAAACGCTTTAGTGAATTTAGCAAAGGGTTTTCTAAATTAATTGCACTGTCACGCATCTGCCATTCCTAACTTCAAAACGTTCTCTTCATTTAGCGCTTCTTTTTCTAACATCCCTGAAATTCGTCCTTCACGCATGACATAAGCTCTATCACACACATTTACAATTTCAGATAACTCTGAACTAATCATCAATACTGCAGCGCCATCTTCAACTAATTTATAAATAAGTGCGAAAATTTCTGCTTTTGCACCAACGTCAATACCCCTTGTTGGTTCGTCAAAAATAAATACTTTTGAATCAGTCGTGAGCCATTTTCCAATAACAATTTTCTGCTGATTGCCACCACTTAAAACCTGCGCAGATTGCTTACCTGATGGGGTAGCTATTCTAAGCTTACGAATTAAATCTTCACTGATCTGTTGCGCTTTTTTATTATTCATCCAAGTACTTGGGAAAATTTTCTTGAGTCCAGAAAGAATGATGTTTTCTTCTACAGAACGAATTAAAGCTAATCCTTCTGTCTTCCTACTCTCCGGAATTAAAGCCAATCCCATATCAACTGATTTAAAAGGCTCGCCTGTACGCTCTTTTCCATTAACTTCTACTTTTCCAGAACTGATTTTGTCTACACCAAATGTGGCACGAGCAACTTCAGTACGACCTGCTCCAACAAGTCCTGCAAGTCCAACAATTTCTCCTTCACGAACCTCGAGAGAAATATCTTTTATCCCATTTTCAGAGCAAAGATTACTTAACTTTAAAACGACTTTTCCTGGGTTGCTAACATAATTTCTAGCATATGCCATGTCTACTCTTCGCCCAACCATCATCTGCACTAACTCATCCGGAGAAGTACTAGCAGGATCTGCAGACCCTACTTTTTTACCATCCCTTAATACCGTAATACGATCACCCATACTAAATACTTCTGACATCCTATGAGAGATATAAATAATTGCTACACCTTCAGACTGCAATTTACGTATCATGGCAAACAATAAGGTCGTCTCCCGATCGGACAATGCCGCAGTCGGCTCATCCATCACTAATATTTTGGCGTTTTGCGATAAGGCTTTGGCGATTTCAACCATTTGTTGCTGAGCAACACCCAAAGTGTGTACTAAAGTTTTAGTATCAATATCTAAAGATAATTCTTTCAACCAATGCTTGGCTTCTTGATGCATTCTTTCATGATCAAGCGTTCCTGGAATTGCGCCAGAATACTCTCTACCTAAAAATATATTTTGAGCAATATTAAGATAAGGAACTAGTGAAAACTCTTGAAAAATAACTGCAATCCCTAAACTTCTTGCGTCCCCAGGGTTCTGAATTTTAACTGGCTTACCTTGATAAAAAATCTCACCCTCTTCAGGATGATATGCTCCACAAAGCACTTTCATAAGCGTAGATTTTCCGGCACCATTCTCCCCAAGGAGCATGTGTACCTCGCCAGAATAGACATCAAAAGAGACCTGATCTAGCGCCGTAATTCCTGGGAAGTACTTGCTGATGGATTTGAGTTCTAAAATCGGTTGTTTCATGTCTGATAATGCATTAGAAAAGTACCTTTCTAAAAATTAAACGTTTACTACGTCTTACTTAGAAGGAAACTATCCTAAAGTGTCTCGTATCAATATAATTTTTTATTAGACCTAATGTAACACTTTATTCAAAAGGGACAACAAGGATTAACCCTAAGTAAATATGTATTATTCCTCATACTAAGAACATGACAAATGCAGCAATTGTCATAATTGCTGTAGCAATCCAACCGATTGTCAAAATGGTTTTTGATGCAGTATATTTACCCATTACTGAGGCGCGTGAGGATAAGATCAAAATCGCAACCATTAATGGAACAGCTACTACTCCATTAATAACAGCACTCCAAAATAATCCTTTCATAGGATTGATAGGTAGATACTGAATAATAAGTGCTGCTAAAACACTGCTAGTTATTACCAAATAAAATCTTTTATCCTGCATAGCAGAATCTTCAAGGCTAGACCTCCAACCAAATAATTCTGATAAGGCATACGCCGCAGATCCTGCTAGAACTGGAACTGCAATTAAGCCAACGGCTAATATTCCAATTGCAAATAAGAGAAAAGCGAAATTTCCGGCTAAGGGTCTCAAGGCCTCAGCAGCTTGCGCTGCAGTGGCAATATCATGCACTCCAGAAACATTTAAAGTAACTCCTGTAGCGAGAATAATAAAATATGCGGCAATATTGGAATAAAACATTCCACTCCATGTATCCCACTTAATTCGTTTAAGCTCCCCATCTGCAATCTGCTGATTTTCTACCAACAAGGGCTTACTAGAACTAATGTTCATATCCTCGACTTCTTGTGATGCCTGCCAAAAGAATAAATATGGACTAATGGTTGTTCCAAATATCCCAACAACCATTGCTGCTGTTTGTACATCTAAAGTTAACTTAGGTATAAAAGTGCTTAACAGAACTTGATCCCATGGCACATGTACTGTAAATAAAACGGCTGCATAAGCCAGTAAAGATAAAGTAAGCCATTTTAAAAAATAAACATATCGATGATATGGCACCAATATTTGTAAAGCCAAAGTGAGCACTACGAACAATAAAGTCATGATGTGCCAATTAAAACCGGTTACTAATTGGGCAACCTCACCCATTGCTGCAACATCCGCAGCAATATTTAAAGTATTAGCAATCAATAACAACAATACTAAAAAGAAGACAATAATTGGATGAAAGTTACTTTTAATATTGGAAGCTAAACCTTTTCCAGTTACCCTTGCCATCTGAGCACATAACAACTGTATCGCAGACATCAATGGATATGAAACAGGCATAGTCCAAAGCATATTGAAGCCAAACTGAGCGCCTGCTTGAGAATAAGTAACTATCCCACTAGGATCATCATCAGCTACTCCGGTAACCCATCCAGGACCAATCCTAGCAAGAGGATGGCTTTTAATTCGATTCCAAACCACATGAAGATTCATTTTTGCTCGATATCGAAGGCTTGAATGAATTCATTGTATTACTAAAAGAAAGTTTTTTTGTGTATTAAAGATGTTTATTTTGAAAGTATAAAAATCGCACAAATAGTTAAAAATAGTCCAAGTATTTTTCTTCCAGTAAAGCTTTCCTTAAATAGCAGAATTCCTAAAATGGCAGTTACTACAAAGCTCATTTGAGAGATCGGAATGATCGTACTTGCAGGTCCAATTTTCAGAGCCTCTAATAATAAGTACATACCAACAAATAAAAAAAGTGCTGCGGCAAAACCTAAATATACAAACTTCCATAAGATGATGATTTTTTTCTCTTTGTGATAACAAGCTATAAATGCTAATGGGAAAAATATAATAGCTTGACCATTTACAACCGAAATTGAACCATCTCCAGCAATAGACCCTAATTTATATAAAAATCCAGTAATTCCCATTAAGAAGGTCGCTATGGTTAATGTCCGTAATGTACTTCTTTTTGCATTCTTGTCTACAGCATGCTTTTGATTTGTTTGAAGATTACTTAGAAGTAAAAATGCAGCTATAACTAGCAAGAGAAAAGCAATTATTTTAAAGATCGTTAAAGATTCATTCAAAAAGATAATCGCTAAAATTGCAGCTATCACAAAGCTGCTTCGAAAAATAGGCGCAACTATACTTACGTCACCACTACTTAAACTAACAGAAAAATAAAATAAAGCAAAATATAAAGTTACTCCAGCGCACATGCCAAACATATAGGAATAACCAAAATGCAAACTTCCTGTAATCAAACCTAGAGCTAGTGCACTAGGCAAGAAAAAAATCGTCTGCATAATTAAAAAAAGATGAGAAGGTATTCCTTTGCGAGCAACAATTTTAAAAACAATATCTCCAAGTCCGTAACAGCACATAGAAAATAATGCCAAAAGTAAATATGAATTTTGCATTTTTTATTTAAAGACTTTGTAATGAAACTTCAAACCATGAAGTTGGTGTTCTGTACTATTTATTTTTACATCCCAAAAGTCTATTGTGATGCATGTTATTTAACTTCATGAAACTTTTAGATTTTTATTATATTTGATATAAGAAGAACAAAACCTTAAAGTTTGTTAAATTATTGCTTGTAGTCATTTAATCAACTTCAACATTTTTAAAAGAAAAATCATGAATAACGGGACACCTGGAAGATACGAACCATTCGGCTGGCATCATTGGCCAGATCATTTTTTTATGTCTTATCAATTTCGAAGAACTCTCGGGGAAACTCAAGAAGGTGGAGGAGCAGTAAGTGAGTGCTTCCAAGCAGCTGATAGGATGATTCCTGGTGATTTAGAAAGTTGGCACAACGAATGGATGAGAGTAGCTGATCGAAATGATCACAGAGGCGATGAGGCTGAAAAAAATGGCCATATTCAAACAGCAATGAACTGCTGGCTAAGAGCTACAGAATACTATCGTTCAGCCGAGTTTTGGCTTGATGCAGATGATCCTAGAAGATTACCAACGTTTACAAAATGTGAGAATGCATCCCATAAATGGCTGAAATATCTTCCTGGAGAAATTGTTGAAATCCCTTACGAAGATGGAAAAACATTACCAGCCTATTTTATTAAATCCCCAAATGGTGGAGAGCAACAACCGGTACTGATTTCTTTCGGTGGATTAGATTCCTTTAAAGATGAATTATGGTTTATGACGGGTAGAGGCGCTGTTCAAAGAGGAATTGCCGTTCTTCTCGTAGACGGCCCTGGTCAAGGTGGT
>DAIQPR010000162.1:0-5234 GCA_036787315.1 Polynucleobacter sp.
TGTTAGTGCTTGCTCTAAATTTTCTTTAGGAGAAATCTTATTTTTTCTCAAAAACCATACTCTTTCGAGAATGATCGCAAGACCCATAATCGAAACAAAAAGTAGTGGCCAAATAGTCCACCCTGAAGCTGAAATAATTGTTAACATATTTACACTTTACTCGATTTACCTGTGGATAACCCTGTGCAAAACTTTTAATAAAAAAAAATTTTATCCTTGAAAATGTCACACAAGGATGTTAAAAGAGAATTTGTATAATGTAAATTCCTTTTAAAAACAGTTACTTAGTATTTTAACACCAAAAAATGTCAATTAAATTATTACAATTCCTTTGCTTTCAATAGCCTGTGGACATTTTCTCCCTGAAAACCCCTATAAAACCAAGAGTTCATCTAAAAAATCATGGAATTTACAAGCGAAATCCTTAGTGTTGGCCAATTGAACGAGGCAATATCAAGCCTGATTAATAGCTCTTTTGATACTGTTTGGGTTAGAGGAGAAATTTCTAATTTCAAAAGCTACCCCAGTGGGCATTGGTATTTCAAATTAAAAGATGAGCAAAGTCAAATTAATGGCGTTATGTTCAAGGGCAGAAATTTTTCAGTCGATTTCCAGCCAAGAGATGGGGACCAAGTAGAGGTAGCAGCTCAAGTAGGCTTTTATACAGCTAGAGGGGATATGCAACTTACTGTTCAGCAAATGCGTAAAGCAGGTGCTGGAGCATTATTTGAAGCCTTCATGAAGCTCAAGGCGAAGTTAGAAAAAGAGGGATTATTTGATCCACAGCGTAAACAAGATATCCCAATTCATCCAAAAGCGATTGGAATTGTAACTTCTACTCAGGCTGCTGCACTCAAGGATGTTTTATCAACACTAGCACGAAGAGCTAGTCACATACCGGTGGTGATTTATCCCTCGCCTGTTCAGGGTGCTGATGCAGCTCCCGGCATGATACAAGCGCTTAAGAATGCTCAGATGGACGCACAAGTCGAGGTCATTTTGTTAGTTCGCGGAGGCGGTAGTATTGAGGATTTATGGGCATTTAACGATGAGCAACTTGCTTATGCGATTGCAGAGTGCTCAATCCCCATTATTTCTGGGGTAGGGCACGAAACTGATTTTACGATTGCAGATTTTGTTGCAGATTTAAGGGCCCCAACTCCCACAGCCGCTGCTGAGATTGCATCTCCTGATCGAATAGAGTTACTCAGAAATATTCAGGCTTATGCAGATTTTATGCAGCGCATGATGAACCAGAAGCTTGAGCGTGAGGCGCAGAGAATAGATCAGTTAAGCCTCAGATTGCAGCATGCCATACCCAACCCAAAGGAAATGCGACAACGCCAGAACCAACTACAAGAGCGTTTAACACGTGTTTGGCAGGAAAAAATGCGGTATTGGCGACAACAACAAGAGCATTATTTATTTCAAATTGAGGCATTAAACCCGCAGCGAACTCTTGAAAGAGGTTACTCTTTGATTTTAGACGGTACTAAAGCTGTACGTGATCCTAAAGAGCTAAAAACTTCGAAAGAGTTCACAATTGCGATGGCGCATGGCCAAGCACTTGTTACGCTAGAAAATGTTTTGCCACTTGCAGATGAATAACTAGTGAAAACTGTCATAATTGTAAAAAAATGCAAGCTTCAAAATAACTGCTTAAAATGAGTCAATCAGTAATTTAGTTAACCCCTAGGAGAAAACATGGAACACGCTTTACCTACATTACCATATGCTTTAGACGCATTGGCACCACATATTTCTAAAGAAACTCTAGAGTTTCACTATGGCAAACACCATCAAACTTACGTTACCAATTTGAATAATTTACAAAAAGGTACAGAGTTTGAAAGCATGAGCTTAGAAGAAATCGTTAAAAAATCTAGCGGCGGTGTATTTAACAATGCAGCACAAGTTTGGAATCACACTTTTTATTGGATGGGTTTGAAGCCACAAGGTGGTGGTGCTCCAACTGGTGCATTAGCTGATGCAATCAATGCTAAATGGGGTTCTTTTGACAAGTTCAAAGAAGAGTTCACTAAGTGTGCAGTAGGTACATTTGGATCAGGATGGGCATGGTTGGTTAAAAAGGCTGACGGAAGCTTGGATTTAGTTTCTACAAGCAATGCAGGAACACCTTTAACAACAGACGCAAAGCCATTGTTGACATGTGACGTTTGGGAACATGCTTATTATGTTGATTACCGTAATGCACGTCCTAAGTATGTAGAGTCTTTCTGGAATCTCGTTAATTGGGATTTTGTTGCACAGAACTTCGCTTAATGTATTTGCCTAATTATTAGGCAATATTATTGGTTCTTGAGTTAAATCCACGCCATATTTGGCGTGGATTTTTTCTTTGATCATTTGAGCAAGTTGAAGTACGTCTTGTCCTGTTCCATTCCCGTAGTTTACGAGAACGAGGGCCTGTTTTTCATATACCCCAACATCACCTTGACGAAAACCTTTCAGGTCACATTGATCAATTAACCAACCTGCTGCAAGTTTAAACATCGCTTGGCCTGCAAGGCTATCACTTGGGTAGGACACGATATTTGGATAAGTCTGTTTTAAGGTTTGCAGAACATTATCTGTAACGATAGGATTATGAAAAAAACTACCCGCATTACCAAGAACAGTTGGATTGGGGAGTTTTCTATTGCGGATCTCGCAAACTGCATCAAAGATTTCTTGTGCTGCTGGATTTCTGTTATTCAGAAAGTAATTAGCTAGCTCAGCATATTGCAAATTGGCTTGCCAATTTTTGGCAATCGCAAATCGAACTTGAGTCACGATATAGCGATGGGGTTGGTCTTTAAACACACTTTGACGATACCTAAATTGACAATCTTCTTTAGACAGGGTTTGCCATTGCGCATCTTCTCCAAGATGCTCGAGATCAAGAACTTCTACTGAATCGATCCAGTGACCAACTTCTGAGCCATAAGCACCAATATTTTGAATAGGGGCGGCACCACATGTCCCAGGAATCAAGGCTAGATTTTCTAGGCCAGGAATATTGTTTTCTAAGGTCCAAGCAACAAAAGAATGCCAATTTTCTCCTGCAGCTACATCTACATAATTATGTGTTGCTGTTTCATGGACTATTGTTTTACCCTCGAGTGCAATGTGGATTGTTATCCCAGGTAGGTTCTCTTTAATGAGTATGTTGCTACCACCGCCTAGAATATAAAATGGAACACCTTTTGTATTTGCATACTGTATCGCTTCGAGTAAATCTTCGGTAGTATGTACGCTAATGAATTCTTGGGCTTTGACATCAAAACCAAAAGAATTCAACGATTTGAGAGGGAAATTGAATAATATCTGCACAGAGAGATATTATTACTGAATTCATTAATAGAAGGAGAAATTTGATGCCATCATTTGATGTTGTCTCAGAACCAGATATGGTTGAAGTTAAAAATGCCCTTGAACAGGCTAATAAGGAAATTTCAACTCGCTTTGATTTCAAAGGCTCTGATGCTAGGGTTGAGCTCAAAGAACAAGAGTTAACGATGTTTGCTGATGATGAATTTAAGTTAGGTCAAGTCAAAGACGTTTTACTCAATAAGATGGCTAAACGCCAAGTGGATGTTCGTTTCTTAAAAGATGGTAAGAAGGACAAAATATCTGGTGATAAGTTAAAGCAAATTGTTGAAATTCAAAAGGGTATTCAAGGTGATCTTGCGAAGAAAATCGTTCGCGTTATTAAAGATAGCAAGCTAAAAGTTCAAGCTAGCATTCAGGGTGATGCAGTACGGGTGACTGGAGCTAAGCGAGATGATTTACAAGCAACGATGGCACTCTTACGTAAAGATGTACCTGAGTCACCACTTAATTTCAACAACTTTAGAGATTAAGTTTTAGCGGGCTAGGTAAATCCAAAAAGGGATGGTAATTGCGGCCATGAGAGTCATCACAGAAATGGTGACTGCTACTAGGGGCCCATTACCTCCCATGCGATTAACTAATACAAATGCACTGTTGGCAGTTGGCATACTTGCAAATAAAACGGCATTAAACTTCTGATCCTCTGGAAGGTTAAGTAAATTAGCCCCAAGCAATGCCAGTGCAGGAAATGCCATTAACTTTAAGAATGTCCAATACATCACTAAAGCGCCATCACTTTTTGTGCTAACCCAACGTAAGCTTGCTCCAACACACAACAGCCCAAGAGGAATAGATGCGTTTCCTAGACGAGAGATATTAAATTGGACTACTTCGGGAAGGTGTATCCCTAAAAAGTTTAAACACAATCCTGATGTTGTCGCAATTACAAAAGGATTTTTTATGATCTCTTTGAAAACATGAAGCCCGCTTCGATGCGCCATACTATAGACTGATAAGCCGTTTGAGACTGGTACCAGGAAGGCAATAGTAATGGCTAAAAGTTCCAATCGTTGGCCATCCAAAATACGAGCTCCAACAGCCAAAACAATATAAGTATTAAACCTAAATGTTGTCTGTATCCCTGAAACTAGATTGATGGGATCTGGAGAAAAAATCCAACGAGCACAATAGGCTAAAAACCCCATAGTACTCATACAAACTGCTAAAAGTAACAACATCAAGAAACTATCTGACCACATTAGTTTTGCATTAATTGCGGCATTAAAAAGTAATGCTGGAAATAAAACCCAGTACACTAATTTCTCAACCCCCTCCCAAATCGATTGATTCACAAAGGTATAGCGATTGAGTCCCCATGCTAATAAAATCAGCATAAAATCAGGTAGAAGGATGATGGCAGTATTCAAGGAAAAAATTAAGCCGAAAAAATGAAACAAAGTGATCGATCGCCCATTTTACGGCAAAGCATAGAATTCATAGGAAGCTTTATAGATGCTTTATGGCTTGAAGATGGATTATCTAAAAATACTTTGGAAGCATACCGAAGTGATTTAGAGATATTTGCACACTGGTTAGATCAACAACATCAAAAAAATATCTTACAAGCAAGCGCCACTGAAATCACAGAGTTAATGGCAATCCGTAGAGGTGATAAAGCCACTTCTGCTAATCGGCGTTTAACAGTGTTCAAGAGATTTTATCGTTATATGATTCGTCAAAATCTCATCGCAGAGGATCCTTGTGCCTTATTAAGACCTGCTAAACAAGGCATGCGTTTCCCAACGAGTTTGTCGGAAGCACAAATTGAAGCTTTATTGAATGCACCTAAAACCGAAGAAGATCTTGGTTTACGTGATCGTGCAATGTTGGAATTGATGTAT
>DAIQPR010000163.1:0-5166 GCA_036787315.1 Polynucleobacter sp.
GGGCAGCTACTTGAGAATAGCTATTAGCCACAAAAGCAAGGAATACAACAATTAGAAGTTTTGAAAATATTCTCATCACTAGATATTAATCAAAATTTAATTAATTTTGTAACAACTCTTTTGCAAAAGAGCTTGCAGAAAAAGGCTCAATTTGCTCCATTTTTTCACCAATACCTAAGCCCATAATGAGTGGGTGACTAGGGCTAGAACTTAAAGCATGTGAAATAGCACATAAAACTCCCCCCTTGGCAGTTCCATCAACTTTAGTAATGATGAGGCTAGTTAATTGCAGTGCCTCATTAAAAGCCTTTACTTGGGTAAGTCCATTTTGTCCTGTATTACCATCTAAGACAAGGAGTGTTTGGTGTGGTGCGCTTGGAATGAGCTTTTGGATGACTCTCTTAACCTTTTTTAACTCTTCCATGAGGTTGGACTGTGTTGCTAGGCGTCCAGCAGTGTCTATGATTAAAACGTCAACTTGGCGTGCTAGAGCAGCGCCTATTGCGTCATGAGCAACAGTTGCAGCATCACCTGTAGACTGAACAATAACCTCAACTTCATTACGTTTACCCCACTCATTGAGCTGCTCTTTTGCAGCAGCTCTGAAAGTATCTCCAGCTGCAAGCAAAACTTTTTTATTTTGATTTTGCAAGTTATGGCAAAGCTTGCCGATAGTGGTTGTTTTACCAGCGCCATTAACGCCTACAATAAGCCAAATTTCAGGGGTGTGAGTAGGGGTATGCTTTACTAACGGATTGATATTAAACTCTAATGGAAGCAAAAGTTCACTTATTAATTTTTCAAGCAGACTTTTGAGCTCAGATGCATCAGTAATTTTTTCTTTTTTTGCAAGGGACCGTAATTTGTTAATTAAATCTTGTGTTGCATGTATTCCAACATCTGCAAGAAGTAAAGATTCTTCCAATGCATCAAAAAGCTCTTCATCTACTTTAGAGCGGTTAAATAAGGATGAAAGAGTTTTGCGTAAACCAAACATAGAAACATTTTACAGATGAATTTTAAAAAAGGTAATTCAAATTGAAACATCATAAATTAAAGCATTTTCTAAATATTCAAAAACAGCATTTCTTACATCTTGTGGTGGCCTTATTGCCTTGTTTTGTATTTGCAAATAGCGGTGAATTTACACACGAAATGTATCTTGAAAATGGTTTAAAAATTGTTGTTCAAGAAGATCATCGTTCACCAACAGTAGCACATATGGTTTGGTATAGAACTGGCTCAATAGATGAAACAACTGGAACAACTGGTGTTGCACATGTTTTAGAGCATATGATGTTTAAGGGAACTAAAACAATGGGACCTGGAGAGTTCTCTAAAAAAGTTGCGGCATTAGGAGGTCGTGAAAATGCATTTACAAATAATGATTACACAGCATATTTTCAACAAATAGAAAAGTCATACTTGCCAGAAATGATGAAGCTTGAGGCAGATAGAATGCAAAATTTAGTTCTATCAGAAAGTGAGTTCAATAAAGAAATTAAAGTGGTGATGGAAGAGAGAAGGTTACGTACAGAAGATCAAGCATTGGGACTTCTTTATGAACAGTTTATGGCGACGGCTTTTAAAGCAGCTCCTAACAGAAATCCTGTAATAGGTTGGATGAATGATTTACAAAATATGACGTATCTTGATTCTCAAAATTGGTATAAAAAATGGTATGCGCCAAATAATGCTGTACTAGTTGTTGTTGGAGATGTGAATCCAAAAGAGGTATTTGAGCTCGCAAAAAATACTTATGGGAAAGTTCCAAAACGTAACTTAGAGGAAAGAAAGCCCCAAATTGAGCCAGAACAAAAAGGCATCAAGCGTTTTACTCTTAAAGCCCCTGCGGAGAATGTAGTTGTAATGATGGGTTGGAAGGTTCCTAAAATCTTAAATGAAAACTTAGATGTAGTAGAGCCTTGGGCCTTAGAGGTTCTAGCCGCTATTTTGGATGGAAACCAAAATACTCGATTGAACCGTATTCTGGTGAAAGAAAAAGGAATTAGCACTGGCGCAAATGCAGGATATGATTCAACTGGAAGAAGTGAGCAATTATTTATTGTTAGTGGAACATTAGCAAAAGGTAAACAAGCTTCTGAATTTGAATCAGAGGTTAAAAAAATAATTAATGACATAGTTCAAAATGGAGTAAAGCAAGAAGAACTTAAGCGTATAAAAATTGCTGTTACAGCATCTCAAGTTTATAAAAGAGATTCCGTTTTTGGACAAGCTATGGAAATTGGATCCAACGAAATTGTTGGGATTCCATGGCAAAAAATAGATGATATGAATTCTAAAATTCAATCTATTACAGCAGAGCAAGTTCAAAATGTTGCAAAAAAATATTTAGTTGACGAGTTGATGACGATTGGTGTGTTGGATCCACAACCCATAGACCAACAAAAAGTCCTAGCGAACGAACGTGCTGCAGCATCTATAAAACATTAATCTTGAGAAAACCATGAGAAATATTAAAAACTTTTTTTATCTTAAATTAATTGTTTTGGTATTGGGCTTTATACACCTAAATGCATTTGCCACATTACCAATCCAAAAGATTCAATTAACGACTGGCGCACATTTGTTTTTTGTTGAGTCAAAAACTATTCCAATGGTTAATATAGGAATAGATTTTCCAGGTGGGTTCGCGCACGATAACAAGGATCGTATTGGCGTTAGTAACTTTACATCCCAACTAATGAATAAAGGCTCAAAGATTAAAGGCGCAATTAAAGACGAAGCTTTTATTGCCGATAGTATTTCGGATTTAGGCTCAATGATTTCGTTTTCTACTGGAAAAGAATTAACATCTGTGCGGATTAAAACGCTGAGCAGTGTAGAGGTTCTTAATCCTCTGGTTGACCAAGTTAGCGATATGCTTGCATATCCTATCTTTAACAACAAAATCTTAGAAAGAGAAAAGTCTATTGAAATTAGCGAGCTTTTAGAGAGCGAAACAAAGCCAGAATATATATTATCTAAGCAATTCAAAAAGATGATTTATCGAGACAATCCCCTGGGCAATGATGAGACAGTAAATTCTATAAAAGCAATCAAAATAGACGACTTAAAGAAATTTCATCAAACATACTATCGTGCGAATAAGATGAACGTTCTTATTATTGGTGATCTTTCTCGAGATAAGGCAATTGAGCTTGCTACAAAGTTAACTGCAAAGCTACCTAATGGACCTGAACAAGGTATAGAAATACCACCACTAAGCCCATTAACAATGCAAGATATTCAGAAAAGGGAAGTGAAAATATCTCACCCATCTCAACAGGCTCATATTCAAATGGGTATGACAAGCCCTCCGCGAAATGACCCAGATTATTTTCCGCTGCTAGTTGGCAATTACATATTAGGAGGCGGTGGATTTGTTTCTAGATTAATGTCTGAGATTCGAGAAAAAAGAGGCTTAGCATACAGCGTATCTAGCTATTTTTATCCAGCCAAAAATTCTGGATATTTTGTGGCTGGCATGCAAACACAAAAAAATCAATCTGAGGAGTCTATCAAGTTACTAAAACAAACTATCGATGAGTTCATTAAAAATGGACCAACTGATGATGAGGTATTAGCAGCTAAAAATAATTTAATCAATGGATTCCCATTAAGAATTGATAGCAACAGCAAATTGCTAGATAACTTATCTGCGATTGCTTGGTTTGATTTACCTTTAAATACTCTTGACGAGTGGACTAATGAAGTTAAAAAAGTCAAAAAAGAAGATATCAATCGAGTATTTAAGAAGAACCTTGATATGGAAAAAATGATAACTGTAGTGGTTGGGGGGCAATGAAAAAGCCTCCTTCAAGCTCACATAAGATTCGTATTATTGGTGGTTATTGGAGAAGTCGATTAATTGAAATAGTTGACATCCCAGGATTGAGGCCAACAACTGATCGGGTTAGAGAAACCGTTTTTAACTGGTTAAATCCTTATATTAACCAAGCAAGAGTGATAGATTTATTTGCCGGAACTGGGATTTTAGGTTTTGAGGCATGCTCTAGGGGGGCCAGACAGGTTAACTTTATTGAAAAAAACTCCTATGCTTTTAAAGCCCTAAAAGAAAATTTTACAAAGCTTCAACCCAGCCCACCTTCTTCAGAAATGAACTTTTACCAATATGATGCTATTGAATGGCTAAAAGCTCAAAGTAGCATTGAGGCAGATATTATTTTTATTGACCCTCCATTTGACCAAACAGACTTATTAGAACAATCTTTGCTATTGATCAATCAGAAGATAAAAAGAGACAACTCTCCAATTATTTATGTAGAATCAAGTTCTAAGTTGGATAATCAAAGCATTCTTCTTTGGCTATCTGGATGGTCAATTGAAAAGGAATTAGTGGCAGGAGCAGTAAGGGCTAATTTACTTAAGCTTAATAAGTAGAGTTGATAATGCATAGGAAGGGAATATTATGGTGATAGCTGTTTACCCTGGAACTTTTGATCCATTTACAAGGGGCCATGAAGATTTAGTTAGAAGAGGTTCATCCATATTTGATGAGTTGGTTGTTGGAATTGCAGATAGCAAAAATAAAAAACCAATTTTTAATTTGGAAGAAAGAATTCAAATTGCTCAAGAAGTTTTGGGCCATTACTCAAATGTTCGTATTGAGGGGTTTAGTGGTCTTTTAAAAGATTTCGTAAGAAAAAATAATGCTAGAGTTATTTTAAGAGGCTTAAGAGCTGTTTCTGATTTTGAATATGAATTTCAAATGGCTGGCATGAATCGCTATTTAGTTCCTGATGTTGAGACTTTATTTTTAACACCTTCAGATCAATATCAATTTATTTCTGGAACTTTTGTAAGAGAAATCGCCCTTCTAGGCGGGGATGTGAGTAAGTTTGTTTTTCCTTCTGTAGAAGCTTGGTTAAAGAAAAAAAACATTTAAGCGAAGAGTGAAAACATGGCATTGATGATTACGGATGATTGTATTAATTGCGATGTTTGTGAGCCTGAATGTCCTAATGACGCAATTAGTATGGGCTTAGAGATATATCAGATTGACCCTAATCGTTGCACAGAGTGTGTTGGACATTACGATAAGCCCCAGTGTCAGATTGTATGCCCGATCGCTTGTATACCTTTTAATCCAGATTATCTCGAAGATAAGTCCCAACTTTTAGAAAAATATCGTCGTTTACAAAA
>DAIQPR010000164.1:0-5142 GCA_036787315.1 Polynucleobacter sp.
CTCTTGGGGTAAATCATTCTTTTTAAGAATATCTTGTACGATTTGCAAGGAACTTTTCTTCGCTCTTGATCGTGCAAAATTTCCAAGAAGTCCATTTGGAATAAATAAAATCACGACAATTAAGATGAATCCTAAAATCATCTTTCCAAAGAGAGCACTATCGCCTACAGTAAAGAAGTATTGAATACCTGTAATGACAATTGCACCAAGAAGCGGTCCGGCCCAGTGACGAGTACCACCCAATACGCTCATAAGAACCACAAATAAAGGTACTGAGATTGAAAATGTTTCATTAGCCGTAACATAAGAAACAAACAAAGCTTGGATACCACCAGCCATTCCAGCTAGATAAGTGGAAATAAATAAACCGATTAATTTTGAACGATAAGTCGGCACACCCATAACCTCAGCCGCATCTTCATCATCATGAATGGCACTTAAACCTAAACCTAATTTAGATGCATAGATCCATATTGCAGACAATAAAGAAACGATTAAAAGTAATAGCATCATTAAGTAGAAGCTTGCAGCAGCATTAGGTCCCAACTTAGGAATAGCTACAGAATTTAAATACACGCCTGGGCCACCATCGATAGGTGTATTTAAAACAATCGTTGCAATGACAAATGTAACGGCAAGGGTCAATAAAGCAAAAAGTTCACCCCTAACATTTTTAACCCTAAATACAAGCGCGCCAATGAGTAGTCCAAAAAATCCTGCTAGCAAGCCTGACAAAATCAGAATGGGTAAAAAGGGTAATTCTAGATGTCCGCAAAAATAGGCAACGGTATACATTCCAATACCGAAAAACGCGCCATGACCAAAAGAAAAGTAACCGGATACACCTGAGAATAAATTCCAGGAAACCGCTAATACACCCCAATAAAAAACAATGTACAAAAAGGATTGCCAAAACGCTGGAATATTTAACCAAGGTAAGGCTGCAAGCAAAATGCCTGCAATAATAACTAAGGCATAGTTGGACTGTTTCATCACAATTTACCTGGTCTAAATAGCAATAGCGCAATAAGTAATGAAAACGATACTATTGGCGCCCAAGAAGGATTTACAAATACCATAGTGACCGCTTCGGATACACCAATCACCACTCCAGCAATAAGAGGGCCAAAGGGATTTCCGAGCCCACCAAGCATCACTACAGCAAAAATAACGCCAATCCATGAATACATCTGCGAAGGATTGAGGGTATAAATCATGGCAACACAAACGCCACCAAGCGCAGCAAGAGCAGTACATAGTCCTGCAATTCCTAAACTGATTTTGGCCTGTGGAATTCCAAATGCTGTGGCCATTTTAGGGTCCTGTGATATTGCCCTAACTGCCTTACCTAGGTCTGTATATTTCATGACAAGGTGGACTAAGACGGCGACTAAAACAGCAATAATGAATGCCATCGATTCAGCGAATGGTAAATAGATTCCTGCAATAGAAGCCTTCTTATCACCATATGAAGTTTGTAATTTCACAAAATCAGCTGTCCAAATCCATTGAATAAAGGATTCAATAATGACAGTAAGTCCAAAAGTTAATAGCAATGAATTAAATGGCGTGATGCGAAAACGTCTTATTAACCAATGCAAAAAGATACCAATAAAGAAAAATATTGGCGGCAAAATAATCAAACATACAAGGGGATCAATACCTAACTTATTTACAAACTCAAAGCTAAGATAGGCGGACAGAAATACAAAAGCAAAATGAGATAAATTAATTTGTCCCAAAAAGCCCCATGATAGGCCTAGACCTAGACCTATCAATCCATATAAACCACCGAGCAATACTCCAGATACAGCTGACTGAATCAGCAAATTTAAACTTGGCAAAACTTATTCCTAATTATTTGACTTCGAGTTTTACCCCAGGAGCAGCTACACTTTTAGGATATACCATTACCCATTTGCGATTTTGTAACTGAGCTACACGCATCAAATCATCACCATAGTTAAATTCACCATCCCAGCGTAATTTACCCGAAACTGTATCTACCTTATTAGCTTTGATCCATTTTGCGATGGTTGCGTCATCAAAACTCTTAGTCGCATTAATTGCAGCTTCTAAAACTTGCCAAGCACTATATGAAGTAGCTGCTTGAACGTCAACTAAAGGATAAGGCAATCCAGCTGCTTGAGCTTTTTCATGGAATTTTCTAACGAATTCTGCAGCACCTTTATTAGCTGTAAATGGTGGATGTTCTTGGAATAAAGAAATAGCAATCGCACCATCTGCCTCTGGAGACTGAGACATTAAACCAGGAGATGGATAAATGTGTGAATGAATACGAGGTGAATAATCAATTTTCTTCATCGCTTCTAAGAGTTGTACACCCTCAGCACCAATATCACCAATCCAAACCATATCTGGTTTAGCATCTTTCACACGCGCTGCAATCGTACCAAAGTCTTTATTTCCAAAATCCCACTCAAGGTATAAAACTTCTTTTAAGCCCTTAGTCTTTGCAACTTCACGAGCACCAAGAGACATAAAATAAATGGATGGGAATTTTGAAGTAACAATAGCAATCGTCTTAGGCGGATTTGGAACGGTAGCTACAGCGTCAAATACGATTCCAGGCGAAGTTTTTTCTGGATGAGGTCCTAATGCCCAAGTAGGGAATTGCTTGTCATACTTTGCCTGACTAGGAATACCAAATGTGTGATGAATTAAAACTTTGTCATAGCGTTGGGCGACACCCATCGCAGATAAAATTGCACCAGTAGCATAAGGTCCCATCAACAAATCAACCTTATCACTAGTAATCAATTGCTCATACAAAGTTCTTGCAACATCAGGCTTAGATTGATCGTCTTTCAGAACCCACTCGATTTTTCTGCCAAGTAATCCACCACGGCTATTGATGTCCTCGATGGCGATTTCACCAACAATTTTATGCACAATACCTGTAGCAGCTAAAGGGCCAGTCAAGGCTAATGTGCTACCAATTTTTAAAGGTCCCTTTTGGGCTTGAACACCAAAGCTGAGCGCTAGAGAACTAACTAGAGCCAATGCAAAGGATGTTTTAATAAAGTTTCTTTTCATTTTTATCATTTTGTACTTTCTAAAAATAAGTAAATTAAGGCTTTTTACGAGGTGATACAAAAGGCGTTGCATCCGCTTCATAGTTGTGGCCAAAATCAGGCTTTACATCAGGTCCCCAGGCATATAAAGAATCATCTGGTGGATGGTTCTTCGCAGGCCAATCGAGGTCGTGTGGAACAAAATCAATATCAAAAGAATACTCAGCAAAACCACCCCAAGGATCTTGAATATACCTAAAGTAGTTTGAACCTAATACGTGGCGACCTACGCCCCATCCTTCTGAGTATCCAGCATCTTTCATTTGCATTGATCCAAGACCAACTTCATCAATCGACTCAACAGCCCAACTGGTGTGATGATATCCATAATCATCTGACTTTAACATCGCTAACAAATGGTGATCACTGCCGTGTGGACTATGCACAAAAGCAATCAAATCCTGCCCAGCAGAATCAGATAACTTCATACCTAGAACTTTTTCATAGAAATCCAAAGAACGATCAACGTTCTTCGTAAAAATTAAGACGTGAGATAAATACTTTGGAAATACTTTTTGAACTTTTGATTTATTCGGTGATCTTCCAGCACCATTTGATTCTGGTGTAAATACTCTTGGTGGAGGAGCAGATGGAGATGTCTTAGCGGCAACTCTAATTTGTACAGGAAAACCATCAGGTGATTTAATCCAAATACCATCTTTTGCTGTTGGATCTGGCGACTCAATCTGAGGAATACCATTGGCAATTAAATGCGCTTTAAATGGTTCAAAATCCTCTGGATATACACCATATGTCATCCATTGAAGACGCTTTTTAGAACCCTGCTGAATTCTAAAATAGCGATGCGGATTGTTAAAGGTATATATCCCCAACTCTGAACCTTCTCTTTTGACTTCTAATCCAAAGAGAGTATAAAAATCTTCTGCAACATCTAAATCCGGAACTGTAATAACAAACTCATCTATTGAATGAACTGCTAAAGTTCCCTGACGCTTCGTTTGCGCCATTGTTAATGGTTTATTCATTATTTAATCTCCAAATGATTATTTGCACTAATTAGTGCTCAATTTCATATTGCACTACTTTACATGATTTGCTAAAAATGCCCAAAAATTTAACTCACATAATGAGTTACATACAATGACAAATAAGGGTAACTACTGATTGAATATCAAGGTTAAATAAAAAAACCGCCGAAGCGGTTTTTTTTAGAGCTTATCAAATACGTTAGGGACATACATTTCCGGTGGGATAGGGCCACGAATGTAGTCAGGATTATGAACACGCTCAGGTAATTCAACTTGAGGATGATCAACTTCTTGATAAGGAATTTGCGATAGTAAGTGCGCGATACAGTTAATACGCGCTTTTTTCTTGTCATTACCATCAATAATCCACCAAGGCGAATTTTTGGTATGTGTTTTTTCTAACATGTGCTCTTTAGCCTTGGTATACATTTCCCATCTAGCTCTAGATTGCAAATCCATTGGAGATAATTTCCATTGCTTCAAAGGATCGTTGATACGCATCATGAATCTTAAATGCTGTTCATCATCTGTAATGGAGAACCAATATTTAATCAGTACGATACCTGAACGAATAATCATGTTTTCAAATTCAGGAACGTCGTCAAAAAACTGCTCATATTGCTCATCCGTACAAAAACCCATCACTTTCTCGACACCCGCTCTGTTGTACCAACTACGGTCAAAAAGAACGATCTCACCACCAGCTGGCAAGTGGGTTATATAGCGCTGAAAATACCATTGCGTTCTTTCACGCTCGTTCGGTGCTGGCAGAGCCACAGTTCTGCAAACACGTGGGTTTAAACGTTGCATAATTCTTTTGATCGCACCACCCTTACCCGCTGAATCACGACCTTCAAATATCACAAGAACTTTGAGCTTCTTTTCAACAACCCAATCTTGTAGTTTTACAAGTTCACCTTGAAGTCTTAATAATTCTTTGAAATACTTTTGACGTTCTAATTTTCTCTCAACAGTCTCAGGGTCACCACTTAAACGCTCATCATCAATTTCAAGCTCTAATTCTTCATCAAAACTATCGAGCATTTCTTGATGAATAC
>DAIQPR010000016.1:0-23347 GCA_036787315.1 Polynucleobacter sp.
AGTGTTGCTGTGTGAATAAACTCCAAAACAGCAGCGATTTCATGGCGATGGGGAACGGTTTTTTGATGACTGAGAGAATTGGCAATTAGAAAAAGTAATGCTGGCCGAATTCTTTTACCGCCCGCCTCAATCAAATATTGTGAAATTTGATTAATTAATGCGACGTCAGAGCTGAGACTTTTTTTGATAACTTGGTCAAGTTCTCTCATATCTCCAGCGATTGGCTGAAGAATATTAGCAAGGCTTGATGCGGGTTCGATTACATTAGCGCTTGATGTCATCTAAAAATAGTTCTTTAAAATTAGTAACTTATTAAAATATGTATTAATTGTGTACATATTTTAAGTGAATTTTAAGAATTGCCCTAAATTCGTCTTAAATTCAATGAATGAAAGCTTTGACAAGCCATCCTTAATCGGGATATAATTTGAGGCTCCCCAATTTATTAGGGGGATTAACCCTTTCGAGAGGATTTTATATGTACGCGGTCATAAAAACTGGTGGCAAGCAATACAAAGTTGCTTCTGGTGAAAAATTGAAAATAGAACAGATACCTGCGGACATTGGTAGCGAAATCACGATCGACCAAGTGCTAGCCGTTGGTGCTGGTGACTCACTGAAGTTTGGTGAACCCTTGGTTGTTGGTGCTTCCGTAACAGCCACTGTTATCGCCCAGGGTCGTCACGACAAAGTGAAGATTTTTAAAATGCGCAGACGTAAGCATTATCAAAAACGTCAAGGGCATCGTCAAAACTACACAGAAATCTTGATTAACAACATTTTGGCTTAATTTAAGGCATAACAGGAGTATCTTATGGCACAGAAAAAAGGCGGCGGTTCAACAAGAAACGGCCGTGACTCAGAATCAAAACGCTTAGGTGTAAAAGTGTATGGTGGCCAAGCCATTAACGCTGGTGGCATTATTGTTCGCCAACGTGGTACACGAGTACATCCAGGCACAAACGTAGGCGTTGGTAAGGATCACACTTTGTATGCCCTAGTTGATGGACACGTAGAGTTCACAATTAAAGGTATTTTAAAGAAATCGATCGTATCTGTATTACCGCAAGCGTAAATATAGCCTGACTGAACTCAACAATTCAGATCAAGGCCTCGCCTCATTGCGAGGCCTTTTTTATTGGATCCTAAATGAAATTTATTGATGAAGCCCGAATCGAAGTGATAGCCGGAAATGGCGGTTCCGGAAGCGCATCAATGCGCAGGGAAAAGTTCATTGAGTTTGGCGGCCCTGATGGTGGTGATGGCGGCCGTGGAGGATCTGTTTGGGCTGTTGCTGACAGAAACATCAACACCCTCATTGATTATCGATATGCAAAAACTCATTTAGCTAAAAATGGTGAGCCTGGAAGAGGGGCTGATTGTTATGGCCGAGCAGGTGATGATATCGAATTACGTTTTCCTGTTGGAACTATCATTGATGATATGGATACAGGAGAGAGAGTTGCCGACTTAACGATGCATGGCGAACGCTTATTGTTGGCAAAAGGTGGTGAAGGTGGTTGGGGTAATATCCATTTCAAAAGCAGTACAAACCGTGCACCACGTCAAAAAACAAGTGGTAAGCCAGGTGATCGCCGTAAGCTTAAATTAGAATTAAAAGTTCTTGCAGATGTTGGTTTGTTGGGTCTTCCTAATGCAGGTAAATCCACGTTTATTACAGCAGTCTCCAATGCAAGACCTAAAATTGCAGATTACCCATTCACAACTTTGCATCCTAATTTAGGAGTTGTTAGAGTTGGCTCAGAAAAAAGTTTTGTCATTGCAGATATTCCTGGATTAATTGAAGGTGCTGCTGAGGGCGCTGGTTTAGGCCACCGTTTTTTACGACATTTGCAACGTACCGGAATTATTTTGCACTTGGTTGATTTGGCGCCATTTAATGAAGATGAAGATATTGTTGCGCAAGCCAAAGGTATTGTTGGTGAGTTATTAAAATATGATGAGAATTTATACAACAAGCCTCGATGGTTAGTGTTGAATAAAGTCGATATGTTGGAAGAAGCAGAACGTACCAAGCGGGTTAAAGACTTTATTAAGAAATTTAAGTGGAAGGGCCCCGTATTTGAAATCTCAGGCCTAACTGGCCAAGGGTGTAGAGAGTTATGTTTTGCCATTCAAAAATATCTAGATGAGCAAAAAGCAAAAGTAGACGCTCAAGAAGAATACGATGCCGATGTACGATTTAAGTTAGATGATCAGTTAGGAAAATAAGCAATATGACTGTTTCTGTTTGTAAAGATGCCAAAAGAGTTGTTATCAAAGTTGGTTCAACTTTAGTTACCAATCATGGTGAAGGTTTAGATAAAGAGGCGATACATCGCTGGGCATCTCAAGTTGCACAGTTAAGAAGTTTGGGTAAAGAAGTTTTAATGGTTAGTTCTGGAGCAATTGCTGAAGGTATGCAACGCTTAGGATGGAAGGTGCGTCCTGATGAAATTCATGATTTACAAGCTGCTGCAGCGGTAGGTCAAATGGGCTTGGTACAGGTCTATGAATCAGCATTTATGGTGAACAATATCCATACTGCACAAGTTCTTTTGACCAATGCTGACTTGGCAAATCAAGAGCGTTATGACAATGCTAAAGCCACTTTAGATAATTTACTTAAACTAGGCGTTGTTCCTATCATCAACGAAAACGATACGGTTGTCACAGATGAAATCAAGTTTGGTGATAACGACACATTAGCTGCCTTAGTTTGTAATTTGATTGGTGCAGATTTACTTATTATTTTGACTGATCAAGAAGGTTTATACACTGATGACCCAAGAAAAAATCCTGAAGCTACATTGATTCAGGAAACGAAAGCAGGTGAACCAGAGCTCGAGTTAATAGCTGGTGGCGCAGGTAGTTCACTTGGCAAGGGTGGAATGTTAACAAAAGTTTTAGCCGCCAAAATGGTCGCTAGACATCACTGTCATACAGTTATTGCTTCAGGTCATGAGGAAGATGTTTTATTGCGTCTTGCGCGTGGTGAGATGGTTGGTACACAACTTCTTGCAACTGCGCACGTTTAAATACTTTAATTAATTATCTGACCTAAGTCTTTTTATAACTTCACGAAGATCATTATTGACTGCACTACCATCGCACAAGGCTTTTTTGTAGAGGTATCCTGCGTAATTGTTATACCCCACACTACCGATGGGTTGCCATTTTGCGCCTTGTACTTCCGCCCAAGTATTATTGTTCAGGCGAGCATAAGTAATTTTTGTGAATTGATTGCAGTCAATCCCAGCAAAAATAGTTTGCTCAGCACCTTCAGTGCTTTTTATCACAAGAACATAACGCACTACGCTTTGATCAAAACTAATATTTTTTTGATCTATAAAAAATTTGATTGCTTGACTATTGGAGGATGGGGAAAAAGATAAGAGATCTTTTTCTTGTGGGGGAGAGCTTGGAAGAACCACCTTTTTTTCAATAGTAGGTTTATTTTTTTCAATATCGTCCAGATCGCTTAAAACTCTAAACTGAGCAAAAGACGCATTTACGAAAAGCAAAACACCTAAAACGCTAAAGTATTGAATTAGTTTTTTTAACATAGCTATTTAGACATCACTATTTTGATTTTCAGAGGGAGATACCTGCTGAGTTGGTCCATGATAAATATCTAAAGTTGTTCCCCAGGGCAGGGACATTAAATGTGTTTTACGGTTCAGGTAACGCGCAAGTTCTGACAATGCTTTGCTATAAACATCACGCTTAAACTCGATAACGGCCTCTAATGGAATCCAATAGGCACTCCAGCGCCATGCGTCAAATTCCGGATGATCGGTCGCACGTAAAGAAATATCGGTATCTCTACCTACCATTCTGAGTAAAAACCATATTTGTTTTTGGCCTTTGTAGGTTATTCGACGATTTTTTTGCGCAGCTTGACGGCGTAAAAACTCCTCGGGTACGTCATAACGTATCCAATCCTTGGTTCGTCCTATTACTTGGACATGTTCGGGCAATAATCCTACTTCCTCTTGCAGCTCACGAAACATGGCTTGCTTTGGGTTTTCCCCGTATTGAATCCCACCTTGTGGGAACTGCCACGAATGCTGGCCAATTCGCTTGCCCCAGAATACTTCGTTTCGCTGATTTAGAAGAATTATCCCTACATTTGGTCTATAGCCCTCTTTATCGAGCATGACAATTTTCGAATCCTTTAAAATCAATGAATTCATTATATCTATAAAGAACCCATGAAAGCCACACAAACCTTCATATTGACATTAAAAGAAGCACCAGCAGATGCAGAAATTGTTTCTCATCAACTCATGACGCGTGCTGGAATGATCCGCAAAATTGGAGCGGGTATATATAACTACATGCCGATAGGCCTTAGAGTAATTCGTAAAGTTGAAGCGATTATTCGGGAGGAGATGACGCGAGCAGGCGCTATTGAGATGCTCATGCCATTTGTACAGCCAGGCGAGTTGTGGGAAGAGACTGGTCGATTACAAAAGATGGGTCCTGAATTATTAAGAATTAAAGACCGTCATGATCGTAATTTTGTCTTACAGCCAACATCTGAGGAAGTTGTTACTGATGTAGCTAGGAACGAAATCAGAAGTTATAAACAATTACCGATTAATTTATATCAAATTCAGAGTAAATTTCGTGATGAGAGAAGACCTCGTTTCGGTGTAATGCGTGGTCGTGAATTTATTATGAAAGATGCTTATTCGTTTGATAAAGATGAAGCTGGCATGCGCGAGTCTTACGCGAAGATGTTTGATGCGTACCATCGTATTTTTCAACGCTTAGGACTTAACTACCGTGCTGTTGCTGCAGATAACGGCGCTATTGGCGGTAGCGGTAGTCAAGAGTTTCACGTCATTGCTGATACTGGTGAAGATGCCATTGTGTATTGCCCTAATTCTGATTATGCGGCTAACCTAGAAGCTGCTCAAGCATTTAGTTTGATTGCGCAAAAAAATGCTCCTTCACAATCCATGGAGAAGTTTGCAACTCCAAACATCACAAAATGTGAAGAAGTTGCTCAAATGCTTAATGTTGATTTAACAAATACTGTCAAAACAATTGCTGTAGCAGTAGATCAATACGATGATCAAGGACACATTCGGGCTGGTGCTGCGAAGGTATATGCCATTCTTTTGCGCGGTGATCACGAACTCAACGAAGTCAAATTGAAAAAAATACCTGGCTTACAAGAATTTAGAATGGCAACTGAGGCTGAAATCTTGCAAGGATTTAATGCTGCACCGGGATCTATTGGACCTATTGGTGTCGCAGAGCATGTTTATGTCATTGCGGATTTAACTGTAGCCGATATGTCAGATTGGATTTGTGGTGCAAATGAAACCGGTTACCACTTGAAGGGTGTTAATTGGGACAGAGATTTGCCAAAGTCAACAAGTGCAGATTTACGTAACGTAATCGTTGGAGATGTTTCTCCTGATGGTAAGGGCACATTAGAAATTTGTCGTGGTATTGAAGTGGGTCACGTATTTATGTTGGGAACAAGATACTCAGAATCTATGAAGGCACAATTTTTAGACGAGCAAGGTAAGGCGAAACCGCTTGTCATGGGTTGTTACGGAATTGGAGTAACTCGTTTACTAGGTGCTGCGATAGAGCAATGTCATGATGACAAAGGAATTATTTGGCCATTATCGATTGCGCCGTTTCAGGTAGTCATTTGTCCTGTTTCATATGACAAATCTGAATTAGTAAAACAAACTGCTGACCAAATTTATCAGGACTTACTAGATGAAGGTATTGAGGTTGTTTTAGATAACCGTGGTGAACGACCTGGTGCGATGTTTGCTGATTGGGAGCTCATTGGTGTACCGTTCCGGATTACAGTTGGAGAGCGTAGCCTGAAGGAAGGTTTTGTTGAATTACAGGCCAGAACGCAAACCAGCGCAACACAAGTCAAACTTCCTGAGATTCTTGGTCAGATCAAAGAAGCGCTTTTACAAGCAAAGCAAAGCTAATTTATTTGAAAAGGCCTTTGCTTAAACCCTTGCCAATTCCTTTGGCGGCCATTTGACCCATCATTCGGGCCATTTTGCCGCCACTAAATTGTTTCATCATGGTTTGCATTTGCTCAAATTGCGTGAGTAGGCGATTCACTTCCTGAACTTGGACACCTGCACCTTGGGCTATTCTGCGTTTTCTGCTTGCTTTTAATAATTCAGGTTTAGCTCTTTCACCCGGCGTCATGCTATCAATAATGCCTTGCATTCTCTTGATATTTTTTTCAGCAGCGTTCATATCGGTTTTTGCAGCAGCTTGAGCCATTTGCGCAGGTAATTTATCTATCATGTTGGCTAAACCACCCATATTGCGCATTTGCGATATTTGATTTCTGAAGTCAGATAAATCAAAGCCACCTTTTTTGATCTTTGCGACTAATTTTTCAGCATCTTTTAGGTCAACGTTCTTTTGTGCTTCTTCTACTAAGGCAAGGATGTCACCCATACCTAAAATACGACCAGCCATACGCTGGGCGTCAAAGGCATCTAAGCCATCAATCTTTTCAGATACACCCACAAACTTTAGGGGTACTCCAGTGACATGTCGCACGGAGAGTGCAGCACCACCACGTGAGTCACCATCCAGCTTGGTGAGAACAACACCTGTTAGTGGAAGAGTTGCATGGAAGGCTTTTGCGGTGTTGACAGCATCTTGACCTAGCATGGCATCCACCACAAACAATGTTTCGATTGGCTTGACCGCTGCATGCAGTGCAGCGATTTCAGTCATCATTTCTTCATCGATACCCAAACGACCTGCGGTATCAACTAGAAGAACATCATAGTAATGTCGTTTTGCCCAATCGATTGCGGCATCAGCGATATCTTTCGGTCGTTGATTGACATTACTTTCAAACCAATCTGCACCAGCTTGAGCGGTAACAGTTTTGAGCTGTTCTATCGCAGCGGGACGATAAACGTCACATGAAACAGTGAGAACTTTTTTCTTTTGTGTACGAATTAACCATTTTGCAAGTTTTGCAACCGTAGTTGTTTTACCCGCTCCTTGTAAACCTGCCATCAAAATTACAGCAGGTGGTTGGGTAGCAAGATTTAGCTTTCCTGGTCCAGTATTATCTGGAGTAGAGCCACCTTCCATAATTTTGACTAATTCGTCACGCACAATACCCACTAAAACTTGACCTGGTGTTAAGCTAGATACTACTTCTTCACCGAGCGCTTTTTCTTTGATATTGGCTAATAATTCTTTAATCACTGGCAGTGAAACGTCAGCTTCTAAAAGGGCTAGACGGATTTCACGGAGCATTTCCGAGGTGTTTTCCTCGGTGAGTCTGGCTTGGCCGCGAATGGTTTTAACCACACGACTTAAACGGTCTGTTAGATTTTCTAGCATGAGGGTATTAAACTAAGCATATGTTATTAATATATCCGACTATCGCTTACGCACTTACATTATTGATGATTGTGATTCACAATCGTCGTATGTCTGTTGACCGATCCGAGCAAAACGCTCCGAGGACGATTACATTGTCAAGTAAGAAGCATCAACGATGGATACACCTATTAGTATTTATTTTACTCGCCTTGCATGGCTTTGCCTGTTATCAGGATATTTTTACCCCTCAAGGTCTTGTTTTTGGTTTTGCACAAGCTTTATCAATGATGGCTTGGGTAGGGATTACTCTTTATTGGATTGAAGCTTGGTTTTATCCCTTACAAGGAATGTTGCCACTTGTTGTGGGACTTGCAACCCTGTTTAGTTTTTTACCCACTATTTTTGCTGGGGCTATTATTTCCACAAAAGCAGTTCATTCCCCTGGTTTTCGTCTGCACTTTATCACTGCCAATATTGCCTACGGCATTATGTTTTTAGCCACACTACAGGCAATATTGATGACGCTGCAAGATAAAAGTTTACGTTCTAAGCAAGAGCAGGATTCCAGCACCTTACTGCGTTTATTAGTTCCTGGAGGGGGTTCAAAGTGGCTTGATCAGTTACCACCCCTGCTCACCATGGAAAGAGTCATGTTTAATGTGATTGGTATTGGTTTTTGTTTGCTCACAGTAGCAGTATTTTCAGGAATATTCTTTAGCCAGAGCTTATTTGGAAGACCGCTTATTTTTGACCACAAGACGGTTTTCTCCTTGATTTCATGGGTAATGTTTGGAAGCTTGTTGTATGCCCATTGGAAAGTTGGCTTAAGAGGGGCTGAGGCCTCGAAATGGGTATTGGGATCATTCGTTGTACTACTTTTGTCCTACGTAGGCAGTCGTTTTGTTCTTGAAGTTATCTTACAGCGCTGATTGCATATTTCTGAATGCTTAAAGTCATCCAGTTTTTTATATTCTTTGGTTTAGTCTATTGGGCTGTATATATCTATCCTAAGAAATCTCGTCTAAAGCGGGAGAAGCGTGATCAACAAACTTCTAAACCAAGTCCAAAACCTCAGATTGTCAAAATAGTTTCTTGTGAGTATTGCAAGGTTCGACTGCCCTTAAGTGAGTCCTATGAATATCAAAAAAGACATTTTTGTAGCATTGATCACTATCATTCCATTAATTCAGATGGTTGCTTAGGTAGTGCAAGGCAGGTACGTTCCCCTAATTATGATGATCGACCTGAGGGAGTGACTGTAGATACAGTTGTGATTCATCACATTAGTTTGCCAGAGGGCAAGTTTGGTGGAGATGCGATTGAGGCTTTTTTCACGAATCGTTTAAATCCTGAAGAAGACCCTTATTTTGCAACTATTGCCCATTTGCAGGTATCTTCCCATTTCTTAATCCAAAGGAATGGTCAAGTTGTTCAGTTTGTATCCACTGAGAATCGAGCCTGGCATGCGGGTGCCTCGCAATTATTCGACCGTGAGCGTGTCAATGATTTCTCGATTGGTATCGAGTTAGAGGGTACTGGAGATGTTCCTTTTGAAAAAGAACAATATGACGCTCTTGTAAAAATGATCGCCTCTATAGAAAAGAAATACAAAATTCAATATTTTGTCGGACATAGTGATATTTCTCCCGGAAGAAAAACCGACCCAGGAAAAATTTTTGATTGGAATTATGTCAGTCAAAGCGCAAAAATTCCGGAAAATAAACTACCTTTTGGATTGCTTGCTCGATAAATCTAGCTTCCCATCAGAGTGTTTACCAACATTGCTATATGTCAGGATAGTGACAAAAATCATAATATTTTGTTAGTGTGCACTAATTAGGGATTTCCTTATTAAAAATAGCAAAAATACATCGACAAAAGATTCAAAAATTACCTATACTTAGTACATAGAGCAAACTTAAACACAATAGATAGTGTTTTTAGGTATTTTCCACTTCATAAATTGAATATGCGATTGTGCAGGGTTTAGCGTCTATTTAAACAAGTTTTATAGCCTGCGAGAGTGACAAGACGGGGGTTTTAGAGGAATTTACAAGTAGTTCATTGAGATAGAAAAATAGTAATTTTGACCAATTTAAAGAGTAAAGAATTTAGGAGCTTTTATGACATTCGCTGACCCCCAAAGCAATCTGCTAGGTGTGAATACATTTTCAACGGGCACAAACCCAAACATGGGATCTGGCCAAAATCCCTCCGCTGGTTTTGTAGCGGGTGGAGTTGGTGCAACAAGTCCAGTTCAGTTATCTGATTACAAAATCATTCGTCGTAATGGGGCTGTGGTTGGATTTGAGCCATCCAAAATCGCGATTGCTGTAACTAAAGCCTTTTTAGCTGTTAATGGTGGTCAAGGTGCAGCTTCAGCACGTATTCGTGAACAAGTTGAGCAACTCACGCAAGTTGTTGTGCGTGGTTTATTACGTAGTCGTCCAAACGGTGGAACTTTCCACATCGAAGACGTACAAGACCAAGTTGAATTAGCTTTAATGCGCAGTGGTGAGCACAATGTCGCAAGAGCATATGTTTTGTATCGTGATAAAAGAAATCAAGAACGTGTTCAAACACAAGTTCAAGCACCGAAAGTTGCCGATGTCCCACATCCAGGCATTAACGTTACAGATAATGGTGTTCTAAAACCATTAGATATGGCAAATTTACAGTCAATTCTTGAAGCTGCTTGCCAAGGATTAGGTAATCACATTGTTTCAACAACGATTTTGACAGAAACAATTAAAAACTTGTATGAAGGTGTTCCTTTAGAGCAAGTTTTTGATTCAGCGATTTTATCCGCAAGAACCCTCATTGAAAAAGATCCTGCATATAGTTTAGTAACAGCACGTATTTTGATGCACGTGATTCGTCGCGACATCCTTGGCGTTGAAGTTGCCCAGGGAGAGATGCAGCAAGTTTATCCAAAGTATTTTGGAAAGTTTTTACGCCGTGGTGTTAAAGAAGAGTTGCTTGACCAACGCGTTTTAGAGATTTTTGATATTGAGCGTTTAGGTAACGCACTCAATGCTGAGCGTGACTTACAGTTCAACTATCTTGGTTTACAAACTTTATTTGACCGTTATTTCTTGCACGTTGATGGTCAGCGTATTGAAATGCCACAGGCATTCTTCATGCGTGTTGCGATGGGACTTGCACTCGAAGAGAAGCAACCAACAGAGCGCGCTATTGAGTTCTATGAAATTTTGTCAACATTTGACTTTATGTCTAGTACGCCGACTTTGTTTAATTCAGCAAGTTTGCGTTCACAGTTATCAAGCTGCTACCTCACAACAGTGCCAGATGACTTAGATGGTATTTATGAAGCACTCAAAGAAAATGCTTTGTTATCTAAGTTCGCAGGTGGATTGGGTAACGATTGGACAAATGTTCGTGCTTTGGGAAGTCATATTAAGGGTACTAACGGTAAATCACAGGGCGTCGTGCCATTCTTGAAGGTTGTTAATGACACGGCTGTTGCTGTAAACCAAGGTGGTAAGCGTAAGGGGGCTGTTTGCGCCTACCTCGAAACATGGCACTTAGATATAGAAGAGTTCTTAGAGCTCCGTAAAAATACTGGCGATGATCGTCGCCGTACGCATGATATGAATACTGCGAACTGGATTCCTGACTTATTTATGAAGCGTGTCATGGAAAACGGTGATTGGACTTTATTCTCACCATCAAGCACTCCTGATTTGCATGACAAGTATGGCCGTGCGTTCGAAGAAGCGTATGTTGCTTATGAGAAAAAAGCAGATGCTGGCGAACTCAAGCCATTTAAGCGTATTCCTGCAGCGCAATTGTGGCGCAAGATGATTGGTATGTTGTTTGAAACAGGCCATCCATGGATTACATTCAAAGATCCATGTAATATCCGTAGCCCACAACAACATATTGGCGTTGTACACTCATCTAACTTGTGTACAGAGATCACTCTTAATACAAATGATGAAGAAATTGCAGTTTGTAACTTAGGATCTGTGAACTTAACAGCGCACATGATGACTGATGCTAATGGTCAGTTGGTTCTTGATCATGCAAAATTAAGAAAAACGATTCACACTGCAATGCGCATGTTGGATAACGTTATTGATATCAACTACTATGCAGTAGCAAAAGCTAAGAATTCAAATTACAAGCATCGTCCAGTTGGTTTAGGTATTATGGGATTCCAGGATTGCTTGCACATGTTGCGTATTCCTTACGCTAGTGATGCTGCAGTAGAGTTTGCTGATACTTCAATGGAAGCAGTTTGTTTCTATGCGTATGAAGCATCTAATCAATTAGCTAAAGAACGTGGCACTTATAGTACTTATAAAGGCTCACTCTGGGATCGCGGCATATTGCCGCAAGACAGCATGGCGCTTCTTGCTCAAGAACGTGGTGGTTATTTAGAAGTAGATAATTCTGCCAAGATGGACTGGTCTGGTTTGCGTGCAAGTATTCAGCAGCACGGTATGCGTAATTCCAACTGTATAGCAATTGCTCCGACAGCAACGATTTCAAACATTATTGGTGTATCAGCTTGTATTGAGCCGACATTCCAAAACTTGTACGTTAAATCAAACTTGTCTGGTGAGTTTACAGTTGTCAACGAATATCTCGTCCGTGACTTAAAAGCACGTGGTTTGTGGGATGAAGTGATGATTGCTGACCTCAAGTATTTTGACGGTTCACTTGCAAAAATTGATCGTATTCCACAAGATTTAAGAGATATCTATGCAACAGCGTTTGAAGTTGCACCAAAATGGATTGTTGAAGCAGCATCTCGTCGTCAAAAATGGATTGACCAAGCACAATCATTGAATATTTACATGGCTGGTGCATCTGGTAAGACATTAGATGAGACTTATAAGTTAGCATGGGTACGTGGTTTGAAGACTACATACTATTTGCGTACAACTTCAGCAACTCAAGTTGAAAAGTCTACAGTGGACAAGAGCAATTTAAATGCAGTTTCGAATCAGTCTGCTGAACAGCAAGCTGCAAGTGCAGCGGCTGCGCACGACCAAGCTTTAGCCGAAGCGGAAGGTGCAGTTTGCACATTGCGTCCAGGCGATGACGGCTTTGAAGAGTGCGAAGCTTGCCAGTAAAATTAAATGAAACGAATGAAGTAATTTTTGGAGAAATACGATGTTGAATTGGGAAGATGATACCCCTGTAGCGCCAGCAAAAGTAGGACCTACACCGATTCCTGAGGTGAAGGCTACTTTAGCTACACCAAGGGTTGTTGACACACCTATACCTAACGAAGCGATTGCACCAATTCAGGCAAGTCCTGAAGTTGCTAAAGATCGTCGCGTTAACGTGGCAGACAAAAGAATTATTAATGGTCAAACTGACGTTAATCAATTAGTACCATTTAAATATAAATGGGCATGGGAAAAATATTTGGCAGGTTGCGCAAATCACTGGATGCCTCAAGAAGTGAATATGACGCGTGATATTGCTACTTGGAAAGATCCAAATGGTTTAACTGAAGATGAGCGTCGCATCATCAAAAGAAATTTAGGATTTTTTGTTACAGCTGACTCTTTAGCAGCAAACAATATTGTTCTTGGAACATATCGTCAGATTACTGCGCCTGAATGCCGTCAATATTTATTGCGCCAAGCATTTGAAGAAGCGATTCATACTCATGCTTATCAATATATCGTTGAATCATTAGGACTTGATCAAGCAGAAATTTTTAATGCGTATCACGAAGTTGATTCTATTCGTGCGAAAGATGAATTTTTATTACCGTACATTGATACATTAACTGATCCATCTTTTAAAACTGGCACACCAGAAAACGATCAAAAATTATTAAAATCACTCATCGTTTTTTCATGCATCATGGAAGGATTATTCTTTTATGTTGGTTTTACGCAAATACTTGCGATGGGTCGTCAAAACAAAATGACAGGTGCTGCTGAGCAGTATCAATACATCTTACGTGATGAGTCTTTGCACTGTAATTTTGGTATCGATATGATTAATCAAATCAAGCTCGAGAACCCCCATTTATGGACTTCTGCGTTCAAAGACGAGTTGAAAATTTTGTTCACTGAAGCAGTCGAATTAGAGTACAAATATGCAGAGGATACGATGCCTCGTGGAGTGCTTGGACTCAATGCACCGATGTTCAAAAGTTACTTAAGATACATTTGTAATCGTCGTTGTATGCAAATAGGACTTGACGCATTGTTCCCAAATGAAGAGAATCCTTTTCCATGGATGTCTGAAATGATAGATTTAAAAAAGGAAAGAAACTTTTTTGAAACTAGAGTAATTGAGTATCAAACTGGAGGCGCATTGAGTTGGGATTAACAACTCGAAGTTGTCTCCGATAAATTGGAGATGTACGGATTGAAAATTAGATTTTGGAAGTTAACTTGCAAAACAAAAAGTTCGACAATTCGAACAGGGCAAGTTTCCCTCCAAAATTTACAAAGTATCCGTAGCACATTGAAGAACATATTTGCGCACTCGTTAGTGCTTACAGAATTAAAAAAGCCGTTCCAAGAAATTGGTACGGCTTTTTTTACGAAGTTCATGGGACTATTTTGCAGTGAAGGAAATAGAAACATGAATGGCTCGCGCGTTTGTGCCGATTTTCTACCCAGAGAGTCGGTTCGGAACGCCAGGGTCTTCTTTAACTGTAGTATGTATTACTTCTCACGTGAAGGAGCTTAAATATGGCAACTGCCAAGAAACCTGCTGCTAAGAAACCTGCAGCTAAAAAAGTTGTAGCAAAGAAACCAGCTGCTAAAAAAGTAGCTGCTAAGAAACCAGCTGCTAAGAAAGTTGCTGCTAAGAAGCCTGCTGCTAAAAAAGTAGCTGCTAAGAAGCCTGCTGCTAAGAAAGTTGCTGCTAAAAAGCCTGCTGCTAAGAAAGCTGCTGCTAAACCAGCTGCTAAAAAAGTAGCTGCTAAGAAGCCTGCTGCTAAAAAAGCTGCTGCTAAACCAGCGGCTAAGCCTGCTGCAAAAAAAAAAGTAGTTAAAGCAGCTGCGAAACCAGCTAAGAAGGCCGCTGCAAAGCCAGCAGCTAAAAAGCCAGAAGCAAAAGCAACAACGGCTTTGAATCCAACTGCTGCATGGCCTTTTCCTACCGGTAGCCGTCCTTAATTTAGACGGTTTCCGAAAGGCAACAGCTGTAGAAGTAAAAGATGTAAGCAACCCACCTTGGGATACCTTGGTGGGTTTTTCTTTGCTTAAGCGAAATCGCTATTGAATGCTTTGCGATAGAGTTCTTGAATCATTGCAAAACTTGGCGTGTGATTTTGTGGTCCTTGAAATGCAATCTTGATAGCTCCCATCAAAGATCCGAGTCGACCGGTTGTTTCAAGGTCTAATTGGTTTTCGATACCATATAAAAGTCCAGCACGGAACGCATCGCCACAGCCAGTAGGGTCGATTGGTTTTTCTACAGGCACCACTGGAATATGAATGACTTGTCCATCCGCGTAAATTTCTGAACCTTGGATACCTTTAGTAACTACTAAAGCTTTAACGTGTTTAGCGATTTCAGCAAGTGGCATACCTGTTTTATGGGAGAGCATTTCGCCCTCATAGTCATTGACAGCGATATAACTTGCTTGCTCAATGAAGGTCATTAGTTCAGGACCACTAAACATGGGTAGACCTTGACCTGGATCGAAAATAAACGGTACTTGAGTATCCACAAATTGTTTTGCATGAATCATCATGCCATCACGACCATCAGGAGCCACGATTCCGAGTTGAACTGGTTGTGATGTTTCTTTTTGAGTTAGCACTGCCGTTGCGACATTATTGAGGTGTGATTCTGACATTGCGCCAGGGTGGAATGCTGTAATTTGATTATTGTCACGATCTGTTGTGATCATTGCTTGAGCAGTAAAAGCTTCAGGAATTTCACGAACAAAGTTTGCAGAGATTGAATATTTACCTAATTGGTCAAAGTAAGGACCTGCATCGCCACCTACGGTAGCCATGATGAGGGGCTCGCCACCTAAAAGTTTGAGGTTATAGGCAATATTACCTGCGCAACCACCAAATTCGCGGCGCATATTGGGGACTAAAAAAGCAACGTTCAAAATATGAATTTGCTCAGGCAAAATTTGTTCAGCAAAACGTCCTTCGAAGGACATGATTGTGTCGTAAGCGATTGAACCGCAGATAAGGCTAGCCATAAATTCCTTTAATTAAAATTCGTATTTGATTTATTCATACAACAAATGCACTTGAAAGCCACTCGCTTCCTTTGGAATTTCCAAAGGCATTGCTATTGTAATTTCAGTTTGTGAAGCAACGCCATTTATGAGCCACTCTCTTTTTCGAGGGAGATCTTCTGGCAACCATTCTCGAGGTGTAAATTTGCGGTAAGCGATAGGTTCACCACTCAGGTTAGTTAGAACCACTTCCAATTTAGGTAGTGCAGATTTTTTCCAAAAGTAAGGGGACTCGGTTCGCACTTGCATCTCTAGGAGATGGGAACTTTCTTCTTCAAAATTTAAAGAAGCGTATTCAACACGCCAATTGGCAACATTTGCTTGCGGGACTTTTGCCCATAGGTCAAATAAATAAAATCCTTGGACTGCTGCAAGAACAGCAAGCAGCACCAGCATTAAAAGTGGATAAAAACGTGCGCGCATTAAACACTGGTTCTAAAACCTGCTAGCAGAACCCAGCCCTCATGCGAATCCACTTGCTCTAACTTGATCCAAGGTGCGTAACAAGCGATGACATCACTTGCTTGGCGCTCTAAGATGCCGGATAAAGCAAGATCAGCGTTAGGTGCTAAATGCGCGGCAATTGCTGGTGATAAAACTTGAAGAGGATTTGCAAGGATATTTGCTACAACAATATCGAATTGTGTGATTGCTGCTGAATGTGCATGATCTGGTAAATAAAATTCCACATCAACATGATTCGTCTCGGCATTATGTTTGCCTGCAGTCATCGCTTGGGGATCGATATCAATACCCACAGTTTTGCCACTGCCTAATTTTTTAGCAGCTATCGCAAGTATCCCAGAACCACATCCATAATCCAGCACACTACGATTTTGTAATCGTTGCTCATTAGAAAGCTTTTCTAGCCATTGTAGGCACAATTTTGTTGTTGGGTGACTTCCCGTACCAAACGCAAGTCCAGGATCAACAGCAAGGCATATAGCGTCTTCTGAGAGGCCTTCTGGCGTCGTATGCCATGATGGCACTACCCACATCCTAGAAGTGATTGGAATCGGCTCAAATTGCGATTGGGTGAGTTCAACCCAATTTTGTTCTTCGATGATTTCTTCGGTGTAGACATCTACTGCAAGACCTGCTTGAGCGAGTTCTGCGAGGATAGCTTCTGTGTGTTGTGGAAAGGATTGCCACAAAGCATTATCGAATAGTGCCTGAACAATAGATTCATTCCACGCTTCCTGGGTTGGAATCATGCCAGGCTCACCGTATAGTGGGCTTTCCTCTGGAGTATCTGCTTGAGCGTCTTCAACACTAATCGAAAGAGCGCCGAGTTCCATTAATGCATCGCTGAGTTCTTCAGCAGTTTGTGCATCTACCGTAAATTGTAGTTGTCGATAGGACATAAATTATTTGAGCTCTCGCGTAGCTGCTTGTTCTTCTAAACGATGCTCAAGATAATGAATACTTGTACCACCAACATTGAACTTAGGATCAATCATCAGTTCACGGTGTAATGGAATATTGGTTTTGATGCCCTCCACAACCATTTCTGATAGTGCGATGCGCATTCTTTTAATGGCTTGATCGCGTGTTGCTCCGTACGAAATCAGTTTACCGATCATCGAATCATAGTTTGGTGGGATAGTGTAGCCAGCGTAAACATGAGAATCAACTCTGATGCCAGGACCACCTGGTGTATGCCAAGCTGTAATTTTTCCGGGGCTAGGTGTAAATTTAAAAGGATCTTCTGCGTTAATACGGCATTCTACGGCATGACCTCTAAATTCAATATCACGCTGTCGCATGGATAATTTTTCACCGGCGGCAATTTTGATTTGTTCTTGAACGATATCGATACCAGTGATTAATTCAGTAACAGGGTGTTCGACCTGCACACGGGTATTCATTTCGATAAAGAAAAACTCATTGTTTTCGAATAAAAATTCAAACGTACCTGCGCCACGGTAGCCCATTTTGCGACAAGCTAATGCGCAACGCTCACCAATTTTTGCAATCAGTCTTCGATCGATCCCAGGTGCTGGCGCCTCCTCAATCACTTTTTGATGACGACGTTGCATTGAGCAATCACGCTCACCTAACCAAACTGCATTTTTATACGTGTCAGCCAAAATTTGGATTTCGATATGACGTGGATTAGTTAAAAACTTTTCCATATACACTTCCGGATTGCCGAAGGCACGACCAGCTTCTTCTTTGGTCATGTTCACAGCATTAATAAGTTGTGATTCGATATGCACCACGCGCATACCTCGACCACCACCTCCACCTGCTGCTTTGATAATGACTGGGTAACCAACTTTTTTAGCGATCGCTAAAATTTCTTTAGGATTGTCTGGCAATGCCCCATCAGATCCTGGAACACAAGGAACACCAGCGGCAATCATGGCTTGTTTAGCTGAAACCTTATCACCCATTAAACGAATAGATTCTGCTGTTGGACCGATAAAAGCGAATCCAGATTTTTCTACGCGATCAGCAAAATCTGCATTTTCGGATAAGAAGCCATAACCAGGATGAATTGCCTGTGCTTCGGTTAGTTCTGCTGCAGAAATAATCGCAGGCATGTTTAGATAACTTAAAGGTGATGGAGGGGGACCGATACAAACAGCCTCATCTGCTAATTTGACGTATTTCGCATCTTTATCGACAGTTGAATACACCACAACATTTTTAACACCGAGTTCTCGGCATGCGCGTTGAATACGCAGTGCTATTTCGCCGCGATTGGCGATAAGGATTTTGTCAAACATGTCGTCCCCTTAGGCGATCACGAACAAAGGTTGATCAAATTCAACACCATGTGCGTTTTCAACGAGGATTTTTTGTACTACACCATCAAACTCAGACTCAATCTCATTGAGGAGTTTCATTGCTTCGATGATACAAAGGGTTTGACCCACTTTTACGCGATCACCAACTTTAACAAAGTCTGGAGATTCCGGATTTGGGGCACGATAGAAAGTACCCACCATTGGTGAGCGCATGACATTACCTTCTGGAGCTGCCTCTACAGCAGGGGCACTATTTGCAGTTGGTGCACTTGCATCTTGCTCCAAAATAACTTGTGATGGTGCGGAAGGTGGTATGTAAACTTGTTGAACGGAAGGAGCTGCTACGGCAGTTCTATGGTTCACAATCTTTACTTTTTCTTCTCCCTCAGAGATTTCTAGTTCAGAAATGCCTGATTCAGCAACAAGGTCAATTAACGTTTTGAGTTTTCTCAAATCCATGGAACATCCTTTAGTAGTTAATTTATAGGTATTTTGAAGTATTAATGTTTTATTTTTGCGATCACTGCTTCAAGAGCGAGTCGGTAACCGATTGAGCCTAAACCACAAATCACCCCAACTGCCACATCTGAAAAATAAGAATGGTGTCTAAAAGACTCACGTTGGTGAATATTGGATAAATGGACTTCAATAAAAGGGATACTCACTCCGACAAGTGCGTCACGAATTGCTACGCTCGTATGGGAATAGCCACCTGGATTAATAATGATAAATTGCACGCCATCTTTTTTGGCTTGGTGGATACGATCAATCACTTCGCCTTCATGATTACTTTGGAAAGTATCAAGGTGTACCCCCGACTCTTGGGCTTGGGTATGAAGTTGACGATGAATATCATCGAGGGTTTCATGGCCATAAATTTCAGGCTCACGAGTACCTAATAAATTAAGATTAGGTCCTTGTATAACAAGAATTGAACCGATTTGGTGTTTATCTGCGCTCATCTTCGGTGATTTCCTTGGAAAGACTCTTTACGAATAATCCTAGTATATCCCATCGAAAGGGTAAAAAACCCTAAAAACGCAATTTGGCGATAAAAAAAGATTTTAATTAAATCTAAAAATACGGCAAATGCTCTTAAAACTTATTTAATCAGCTTTAAAATTGACTTATTGACGTCATCTTCGGTAATTTTGCCTAATTTAGAGAATACTTTTTTACCTTTTGGGTCAATAATGACGGTATAAGGTAGAGCGCCTTGTTCATTACCCAGTTGTTTACCCCAAGTGCTGCCATCCATACCACCGACGACGATGGGATAAGGAACTGATGTTTTACTCAGAAATTCACGAATATTGCTAGGTGAATCGATACCGATGCCGATGAATACCACTTTTTGTGGGTCAGCACCTTGGCTCAGTTTTGCAAGGAGTGGCATTTCTTCAACGCAGGGTGGGCACCAAGAAGCCCAAAAGTTAATCACTAAAGTTTTATCTTTCCAGGTGCTTGTATCAATTGCTTGACTCTGTGGATCATTCCAATTTGCCTTCAGAAAATTTTGATAGACCTCATTAGGAAGATCTGCGGAACTTTCTTGATGTTGCAAATACGATGCGCCAAAACCAATGATTAGGCTAGCTAGACCGATTAATGACAACATGAGAAGGAGGGGAAATTGCTTCTTTAACGCTTCTTTTTTATTTAATTCTTCAGTCATTCCAATTCCTTCGATAAAATTACGGGATGCACTTACATATTCTAGGTATTTGTGGCACCTTCATGGGGGGTATAGCCGCTATCGCTCGTCAAGCCGGACATCAGGTCACTGGTTGCGACGCCAATGTTTATCCACCGATGAGTACACAACTTGAAGCTCAAGGCATTTCCCTTATAGAAGGTTTTGCTGCAGACCAATTGTCCCTCAAACCGGATTTATTTGTCATTGGCAATGTTGTTTCTAGGGGTAATCCACTCATGGAAGCTATTTTAAACGCAGGTTTGCCCTATATTTCAGGTCCACAGTGGTTAGGTGAGCAAATTTTGCAGCACCATCATGTTTTATCTGTGGCAGGAACGCATGGTAAAACTACAACAACGGCTATGTTGACTTGGATCCTTGAAGCAAATGCACGCTCACCAAGCTATTTGGTGGGTGGTGTTCCTAATAATTTTGATGTTTCAGCCAGAATCGGTAATCCAACTGGTAAGAAGCCTTTGTTTGTCATTGAGGCAGATGAGTACGACACAGCATTCTTTGATAAAAGAAGTAAGTTTGTTCACTACCGATCAGGTACTGCCATTTTGAATAATTTGGAATACGACCATGCTGATATATTTCCAGATCTTGGGGCAATACAAACGCAGTTTCATCATTTGGTCAGAACCGTTCCCGGAAATGGTCGACTGATTGTTAATGGCGATGAACAATCTCTCATTGATGTCATCCAAAGAGGGGCGTGGTCTCCTGTTGAGTATTTTGGAAATAAAAATCCTCAATCCACATGGTCTTTCGATAGTTTAGATAATGATGGATTATTAGTTAAAAAGAGTGGACAAGAAGTTGCCAAGGTTCAGTGGAACTTAGACGCAAATGTTGCAGGCCGACATAATCAAATGAATGCCTTAGCGGCTATTGCGGCTGCAGAGCATGTTGGAATATCTCCAGCAGATAGTGCTGCAGCACTTGGAAGTTTTAAAAATGTGAAGCGTCGATTAGAGCTCGTTGGTGAAGTTAATCAAATTTGTGTTTATGATGATTTTGCCCATCATCCAACAGCAATTGCGACCACTATAGATGGTTTGAGAAGACGTATAGGTCAAGAACGATTAATTGCGGTACTTGAGCCGCGCTCTAACACCATGAAGCTTGGGGTAATGAAACAACAATTACCGGATAGTTTGGTACAAGCAGACTTAGTATTTGCTTATGGTGCAAAAGAAGGTAAATCTGCACTTGGCTGGGACTTACAAGAAGCGATGCAGCCGATGGGACCTAAAGCACAAAGTTTTGATCAGTTAGATTCATTAGTCCAAGCTATACGTGCTGTAGCTAAGCCAGGTGATCATATTTTGGTGATGAGTAATGGTGGTTTTGGTGGTGTTCATCAGCTATTACTTAAGGCTTTGGCATAAATATGCATTTTATTTATGAAGAGGGTGGCGAAATCAAAGGAGCCACAACCATAGGTGCTTTTGTTCCTGGAGCAGATCATCATGCGGCACAAACCCAGTTTGGTAAGAGAATTAAACTAAAGTCTAAGGACGTCTGGTTTAGTTGGGCTAATCTTGAATTAGAGAAGGCGATTTCTCAAGCACAAGAATTAGCTGGGCAGATTGACATGGATTTTTTATGGGAATGTGCACCTGAAGGCGAGTTTCAGTTTGAGCTTATTGCAAAAGATTACTTTGGTGATGGCGTCAAATCAGATCAGATTATTGCGCTTGCCATTGCACTACAAAGTGCGCCTATTTATTTCAGAAGAAAAGGTCGTGGTCAGTTTTTAAAAGCACCAGAAGAACAATTAAAGGCAGCCCTTGCCTCTGTTGAGAGAAAACGTAAAGAAGCGATACTTCAAAAAGAGTGGGAAGATGCCATGATTCAAGGGCAGTTGCCCGAAGAGATTGCCAAAAGTGCCCAACAGCTGCTTTGGAGTCCTGATAAAAATGGTATTACCTACAAAGCATTAAATGCCGCAAGTCAACAATTAGGGATTAATCCAGCACAGCTATTACTCCAACTTGGAGCGATTCAATCAGCACTTGCGATTCATCAGGGGAAATTTTTGAAAGAATTTTTTCCAAAGGGTATTGGATTCCCGAGTGATGCCAAGTTGCAAGAAGCACAGTGGAATAAGATTGCAGAGCAATTACCTTTAGCAGAGGTAAAAGCATTCTCGATTGATGATGCTAGCACTACTGAAATCGATGATGCATTTTCTGTCACTCCATTAGATGATGGCAATTACCAAATTGGCGTTCATATAGCTGTTCCTGGACTTGCTATCGTTCCAGATGATGCTTTGGATCAAATTGCGCAACAACGAATGTCCACGGTTTATTTTCCGGGTGGCAAAATCACCATGTTGCCGCAATCCGTCATTGAAATTTTCTCTTTAAATGAGCACCAGGCTAGACCTGCGATATCTTTGTATGTTCAAGTCCATGCTGATGGTTCCATCAATCAGCAAATTCCAGCGCGAACCGTTCTAGAAAAAGTCTATATGGCGAGTAATTTACGACTTGGAGATATAGAACATTTAGTTAATGAAGTATCTATTGATGATACTTCTAGAACGGATATACCTTTTCGACATGAATTAGCAATGCTTTGGATGGCAGCTAAAAACTTACACGCTCAAAGGCAAACAGTACGTGTTGCTGCAGGTCAAAAAGAAGAAAAACTTGGACCTCCTGAGCCAGGAAGCTTGCCAAGAGATTTTAATTTTGAAATTATCACCTCAGATGGTAAGACTATTCCTACTGAAGCTGCATTAAGAACTGACATTGATGACAAAGACTGGCAAGTTGTTATTACTTCTAGACAGCGTGGCTCAGTGATTGATTCGATTGTGGCTGAGTGGATGATTTTTAGTAATCGTACTTGGGGATCATTGTTAGCGCAGAATGACTTACCTGCTATTTATCGCGCACAACAAGGTTGGGGTGCGCAGCGTACTAGGATGCAAACTACGCCTTGTCGTCATGAAGGTTTGGGCGTAGAGAACTATGCATGGTGTACCTCACCATTGCGCAGATATGCGGATTTAGTTAATCAATGGCAATTAATTGCCTATGTTCAGCAGGGGGTAATGGCTAAATTAGTTGCACCATTTGTACCTAAGGACACAAAGATCATGGGTCTCTGTGCAGAATTTGATGCAAACTATACTGCCTATAACGCCTATCAGCAGATCGCAGAAAAATATTGGTGCTCAAGATATATTCAAGCACAAGGCTTTCCCTGGAATACTTATGCCAGAGTGCAAAAGGAAGGCATGGTGCGAATTGAGCCAATACCACTTCGACTCTTTGTACCAGAATTACAAAATGCACCGAGAGGGTCGAGGGTTGAGCTCGAAGTTTT
>DAIQPR010000165.1:0-5057 GCA_036787315.1 Polynucleobacter sp.
ATTGAATAAAGTCCAAATTCTAGTCATCTCCCTGGTGCAATCAACGCAACGTCGAGAAAAAGTAATTCAAGAGTTATCCAAAATTTCTCTTCCATGGCGTTTCTTGGATGCGGTTGATGGCAGAAAACTCCACTACCCTATACCAGAATATCCAGCAAAAAAAGTTAAGAAATTACTTGGATTTGACCTTACGCCCAATGAAATCGGATGCTTTCTTTCACATCGACAAGCCTGGTCTGAATGTTTAAGTCAAAACATTACAACCATCATTTTCGAAGATGATTTTGTTTTGTTGCCACATTTTGAAAATGTCATCGAAACACTCCTGAGTCAAACTGAGAATTGGGGCCTAGTTCGCCTGCAAGCAATAGAAGAATCCAGAAGTCATACAATCCAATCGTTTCCAGAATATTCTTTGGTAAGAAACGATGGTGATCCCTTAGGTGCGACTTCCTATATCGTGCAACCCAAAATTGCCAAAATATTACTTGAACATGCCACCCAAGTCTATGAGCCTTTAGATCATTTCTTGGAACATTATCAAAAACATGACATACCCATGTTGGCCATCAAACCCTACCCCGTTGACATTACACGAGTTGAATCCACTATCGCTGACCGCCCCAATGATCGCAAACCCATCAAAGGGTTTAAGAAAAACATGCGCTCTATAAACCGAAAATTAGATCGGTGGCTATCGAAAGAACCCTGGTTCCCGAAATAATTAAGCGGAAGTTACTTGCGATAAAACATTGCCAAGAAAAGCCTTACAAGGCTCAATACTAGGTCGTGTCATCATCAAAGGCTGATCCGCATAATGCTGCAACTGCGTTGTGTCATGCAAAAGTTCTTTTAAGCCGGCAAACCCCTGACCAATCATCGCTTGCATATTGATCATAGCACGTGGGTTAAAGTCAACGTGGACATTGCTATCCACCCAAGTCAAAGGCAAACATCCTGCTAAAAAGGCTTCAGGAATTTTTTCGGTATAGTAGCCGGGATAGAGGCTATTTTCTGGGCATAAATTAAATGCGTATTGACTCAGGACTTGGAGCTTATCAAAAGGACTCGTGTGATGATTTTTGATGTCGGGGTTGAAGTAAGGCCCATAACCATCAACGGGTATCATTTTTTGCAAAACTTCTAATAGGGTTTTTCTGGGCTCATTCAAATGCGAGGTAATCATCGCCACTTTTCGATCACGCTTTAAAAACTGATCACCCAAAGGACGCATCATCTGATCAATCGATAAGAGTTTACCGAAGCGATGATTACTATTTCCAGTAATCCCTTCATGTGACCAATCCACCATTTCCATCCAATAGGGAAAGCGAAGATGTTGAGGTGATTCGCTAATATCAAAGGATATTGCATAATCCGCCTGAACGAAATCAGGCCGAATATTTTCTCCGGTCTGAAACAGAACTAAAGGCTTCGTTTTTCTAGAACCGAGTAAAGCTTCCAATGTCTGCGCGGGGCTTCTCAGAGGCTTTGGTAACCATCGATAGGCCTTATCTTTTCGGTAAAAAGGTCCATATATCAGCATATCTGCCTGAGAAACCGGTTTCCATGCTATCTCATACCCCAAATCACGTATGATTAGGGGTATCAAGCTAGACCGATAATCATCTGGCAAACCTAAAGCAGCAATATTTAACTTTTTCATAAAAATTTATATGTCCGAATATTCAATCGTTATCACTACTTTTGATAAACGCTTTCAAGAGTGCCTTGTACCTTTAGTGAACGCCATTAAATCACAACGTCCCGATATGGAGATTATTGTAATGGTTAATGGTAGGGCTAATGACCAATTTAATGAAAACTATCGTCGTGAATTATTAGCTTTTCTGAGCACACAAACAAATTGCTTTCCATCGATTTTTACTAATTTTCAGTCTCTAGCAAAAATGTGGAATAGAGGTATTCTTACGGCAAGTCATGATCATGTTCTGGTTGTGAACGATGACATCACGATTGAACAGGATAACGCATCAGGATTTTTTGATTGCCTAGATAAACTGATGAAGAGTGGTCACAATACCTTTAAATTAAATGGTAGTTTTTCACATTTCATGGTTCATAAACCAGAGGTGATACAAGTCGGTTTTTTTGATGAACGACTTCTTGGTATCGGCGAGGAAGATGGTGATTTTACGTGGCGATATTATCAGGTTTTTCAACGTGAGATCCCCTCATTAGATATCCAGTATTTAGTTAATACCGGCTCAGACCAAGTCGATGAAGGCTTTGTAAAAGGAATTCGTCAGTACTCTAAATTCAATCGTGACTTTATCAAGCAGAGTAAATATGAAAGAGCTCTTCTGGGTGGGTATAAAGGGATGTTTGATAATCGCGTAAAAAAGGTCTTGCTAGACGAGAAGCAATATCCTTACGAAGACTTTTATCGCCAAAATAAACATAAAGTCTAATGCGCTAGAGATGAAATTTTTTCAGAACATTTTAAAATCTGTATCACTGAATAAATTTAAGAAAATTTCAGTTGGACATCACATTCTTGTTTATGATCCGAATTTTGATAAGGGCTTGAGAGAATACTATTCTTATATTCTAGATCTCTTCCAAAAAGTATTTCTTGCTCTCCCTCAAGGCGGAGCTCCACTCAAGATCATCTTAGGCATTCCTCAATACCCAAAAAACCCAAAAGAAGTGTATCAATCGATTGATTTCCAAGTAGAACATGTTCTGGTTAAACCTGAGGGTAGAGGTGCTGAAAATGCTCCAATAGGAAAAACAAAAATCATCGATTCAGATGCTTTTTATACCGTGCGGATACAAGATCTTGAACGACTTCTATCAATGGATATGATCATTGACTATAGTCGTCCAAATCTAAAACATATTCAAGATAGTGGTCTTTATCCTGAGTATTTATCCAAAGTGTGTGTGATTTCGCCAACGCTCTACCCAATTCAATCAAGCTCGATTCTCAATAGGCAACGTAGTAAACATACGATTACCTTATTCCGTAATACAGAAGAACCTCGACGAAAACAATTTTTAGATCATCTTAAAAAGTCGAATGTCGTATCTGAGAATGTAAATCATGTTTTTGAAAACCTTAACCGAGTCTATGAAGATACTAAAATCCTGATCAATATGCATCAAACAGGAGAGCATCATACCCTTGAAGAACTCAGAGTTCTCCCCGCCTTACGATGCGGTATCATCGTAGTCTCAGAGGATTCTCCTCTAAAAAAATATTCACGTATCAGTGATTTTATTATTTGGGGAACATTAGAAGAGTTGCCAGAACGTATTAAAGACGTTCAAGACAATTATGAAAGTTACCATCAAAAAATATTTACGTCACATTTTTTTAGGCGGATGGAGCGCTTAGAGAAAAGTAACTTTTTACGCTTGCAAGCAAGCTTAAAGAAACTAAAGTTCTAAGCTTATTTTTTCAAGATGACGAAAGCCATCGAATCTGCATCTGAAAAAATAGCTTCGCCACATTGACACTTCAAATCGCTAAATTGATAGTCAACAGATCCACACTTATGGCAAAAGTCGGGTAAGTTCGATCTCTGATAAAAATGAATTTGATCAATCGACTCAAATAAAAATGCAATGTCTTCTGGACGAAGTATCGACTTTTGAGCGATTTTCTCAATAATCTGAGCATCCACTGCCTTACCAATTCTTTGATAATGCTGAATCGCAAGCAATGCATGGAGAGCATTGCCATGATCAAGTTGTTGAGAGCTTACAAATTTTTGATAGCGCAATTTTTTAAGTAGTTTCCAGAAATGAATAGATTCATTCCACCATGCATGATCTTTGCGTGCTGTTTGAATATCCTCTAGGATATACATACCACCTGAACGCAGTACCTTTAAACCTTCAATCAAGCAAGAAACTTGATGGTGTGGAAAATGAGAACCATCTTCTAGTATTAGATCAAAGTCAGCTTGGTTTAAGAACTTTCTAACTTGTTCTGAATTTCCTTGATCTAACTGCGTGAAATGAAAGCGTTCATCTACTGGCCAATTACTCTGTAGCGTAAGAATATCAGCTCCATAAATTTTTGCATTTGGAAAGCGTTTGAGAAACCACCGAATAGAGTTTCCTTGAAACACTCCAAATTCAGCAATATTCTTGAAACTGCGATCTTGAAAAAACTGTTCATAAAATGGTACGTAGCCATGCCAATACACTTTATCCGAAAGTTCCTGTTGAAGACTGTAGGATGCGTCGTGACTAGATGGATGGTTTGCCATAATCGATTTTAATTTTTTAGTGCTGAATGAAATTCAGTTTCATGAGAAGTATACGAAATAGTTCCATAAAGCGTTATCACAAAAATAAGAAGCTCAAAACTTCCTTTTTCACATAATTCAGATGTTAAAAAAGCAAGTGCCATAAAGGGTAATACCCAAGTCCCACTCTTGGCATAATAATTTTGACTCTTAGCGCACTGAAAATACGCTATCAGCATTGCCCCAAATATACATATAAATCCAGGAATACCAAACCCCAAAATAAGATCTAACCAACCACTGTGGGTATGAAACACTTCAGAATCTGGCCATTTTTCTTTAGCTAAGTATTTAAAAGAATCTTGGATTAAGCCATATCCAAGTGGGTAATTAGATATAAGTTTTGATCCTTCTTTGAACCAGGCCGCCCGTTCATAAGTTGTCAGACTGACGTTTACACCTGAAGGATTTTGTAATATGCCTTTATGGCCATCCTTATATTTCCAATTTTCATATTGCTCAGTCTGCCATCCCATATTTAAATCTTGTGCCAAGTACTTCCAAGTTGGATTCTGTTGTACATGATGAGTAAACAAAACAAGGGCTATAAATAAGGGCAATCCCAAGTATAACCACTGTCGATTACTTAACTTTACTTTCAATAGCATAAGATTAAATAGAAAAAATAGAACTGCAATCGCGCTATACATCATTCCATTTTTGCCATTAATCTTATAAAAACTAAATACACTTAATACAATAAAAATTAAAGGTGCAATAAAACTAATTAGTTCTCTTTTTTTATAGAAGGCATCTATTAATAAATACATGCTCCAC
>DAIQPR010000017.1:0-23175 GCA_036787315.1 Polynucleobacter sp.
ATCAGACTGAAGTGCGTTGGGTCGTATCTGCTGAGCATATTCAACTTTCAAGAACTAGACAAGTTGCCATCAATAGCTTTTCTGGAAAAGTTGAGAGAATTTTGCAGCTTGGAGATATTAGTACAGTTTCCTTAATCCTTGATTTGCCCTTTAAGGAAGCGATGCATTTAGAAATATCAGCCAGAGAAGTAAAGGAATTAAATTTGAAGGAAGGTGATAATATTTTTATATCCCTTGATCCAGAAGGGATTCATATCATGCCGGTATATTCCAATCCACAGATAAAGATGGCACAAAAAATTTTAAGGGAGAGACCCATTCAAATAGGGGCTATTATGTTGCTTGCTGGTCAGGGAAGTCGTTTAGGTAATTTACCTAAATGCCTCATGCAAATTGACAACAAATCCTTGCTTGAAAGACACATTGATTCATTAAAGTCTTTTGTTACAACTCCAATCGTTGCTGTAACTGGATTTTATGAACAGATGATCCGTTAGCAATGTGCAACTGATGGGGTTCAATGGGTACATAACTCCCAGCCTGAGTTGGGGCAGGGGCAATCTGTTAGATTAGGCTTGGAAGCTTTATATGAATCCAATAAAAATCTCGATGTCATATTAATGATGCTCGGTGATCAACCCTACTTAGATAGTGCGGATATACGTCAGCTGATTGAGAACTTTAAAGTTGCTAATTCAACCAAATTTTTAGTGCCTTTTGTCGATGGTAAAAGAGGCAATCCAGTCCTTATGTCTGGTAAAGCTCTAAAAGAAATTATTGAATCTGGTGCAGACATGACGGTACGTAAGTATATGGATTTACATCCCAACGAAGTTACCAAATGGGTTAGTTCTAATGATCATTTTATTTTTGACATTGATACCCAAGAGGACATAAATGATTTTCAGAAGAAAACTGGTAAAGTGATTGAGTTACCTAAGATGCAGAAGGAGTAAACCCTCATATGGAAAATATTGACATTACGGTATTAAGACAATTATTAAGTTGGCGCCAAGCTGGTAAAAAAGCATTATTAGTTACGGTTATAAGGACTTGGGGTTCATCACCAAGACCTATTGGTTCTATTATGGCTTTATGTGAGGACAGTAAAGTTGTTGGGAGTGTTTCTGGTGGGTGTATTGAAGATGATTTAATTCGCCAACATTTAGAAAAAGATGCCCTTAAGGATCAAGCTCCAAAAAATATGCAATATGGAATTACCTCTGATGAGGCACATCGATTTGGTTTACCTTGCGGTGGCACATTAGAGTTATTACTTGAATATAACCCTGACGCTTTAAGCTTAAAAGAATTAATCGATTTATTAGGTAAGGGTCAGTTGGTAGCAAGGCAAGTTGAATTAACAACTGGTAAGGTGGTTTTAACCCCTTCTGATCATCCTGCTGAATTAATGATTAATGATGTGTTCTTGATTAATACATTTGGACCAGAATATAGGATGTTAATTATTGGTGCTGGTCAAATGAGTGAATATTTGGCGACGATGGCTCTTTTCAATGGTTTTTCTGTCACTGTTTGTGACCCTCGTGACGAATATAGAAGTAGTTGGTCTGTTGACGGAGTTGGTATTGATCATGGGTCTCCTGATGATATGGTTTTAAAGTTAAAACCAGATTCAAGAACTTGTGTTGTTGCACTCACTCACGATCCTAAATTAGATGATTTGGCTCTTCTAGAAGCATTGGAATCCGAAGCATTTTATGTTGGAGCGATAGGGTCTAGGCGGAATAATGCTTCCAGAAAAGCTCGTATGATTGAGCACTTTGGTCATACGGAACAATCATTACAAAAATTAAAAGGGCCGATTGGAATATTTATTGGAAGTAAAACTCCATCTGAAATTGCGGTTAGTATTATGGCTGAAATTTTAGCTGTAAAAAATGGAGTTTCGATACCTAAAGAAATGTCGATTGAGGTCGCAAAAACTGGCTTGGAATCTTAATCTTAATTTAAATGAAGATAGTTACCAATCAAGCCAATGATTGCGCACACTATTAAAACCCGAATGATACTTTGACCATATTTTAAAAGCGCAATCGATACTAATACCATGAGCATCAATGCAAAAATAAAATGTTGGTTAACCGAGCTGATGCTAATTTGATCAGGAAACAATGTATGAACTGCAAAAAATAAAGCTAGGTTTGCAATCACGCCTACTACTGCGCAAGTAATACCATTTAATATTGGGATTAATCTTAGTTCTTTTCTAGTTGATTCAATAAATGGGCCGCCTAGGAAAATAAAACAAAATGACGGTAAAAAAGTAAACCAACTAACGACAAATGCACCAATAATTCCAGTAAATATAGGGGAATTAAGTACCAGAGTATTAAAATAAGAAGCCACAAATCCCACATAGGTTACAACAATAATTAATGGTCCTGGAGTTGTTTCTCCAAGAGCTAAGCCATCCATCATTTGGGCGGTACTTAGCCAATGAAAGTTTTCTACGGTTGCTTGAAAAACGTAAGGTAATACTGCATAGGCTCCACCAAATGTAAGGAAAGCAGCTTTACTAAAAAACCAAGCTAATTCTGTAAATAGGTGGTTTTGACCATAAAGAGAAATTAATAAACCAAATGGAATTACAAATAATAAAATTGAAATTGTCAAAACTGAGAAAAATTTAGAAGTTTTAAATTTGGTGTGAGGAAGTTGTTCAGAGTCATCATCGATGATGGCTTTTATACGATTTTCATTTGAATTATTTTTATGGGATGCATGGGAATTAGAAGCCATCCAATCTGGTTTGATTTTATGAATAATGAAGCCTAAAACTCCAGCAAGAATAATGATGATTGGATAGGGGACTTTAAATTGCATACTAATGAATGCAAGTAAAGCGATGACAAAATGAATTGGTTTTTTGAGTATTTTTTTACTGATTCGATAACCTGCAGCAATGACTATCGCAGTGACGGCTGGTTTGATTCCTAAAAAGATTCCAGTAACTAAAGGGGTGCTTCCAAAAGTTACATAAACAATCGATAAGACGATCAAAAGAAGGAGTGCTGGAAAAATAAATAAAAATCCAGCAATAATGCCTCCAATCGTCCGGTGGAGAAGCCAACCAATATAGATGACTAATTGGAGAGCTTCTGGCCCTGGAAGAATCATGCAGTAATTAAGAGCGTGTAAAAAACGCTTTTCAGAGATCCAATGTCTTTTATCAACTAACTCTTGGTGAACAGTTGCAATTTGACCTGCAGGACCACCAAAACTGATGAAACCTAGTTTTAACCAAAATAGAACCGCCTCACGAAATGAGGCGGTTTGGGATGTTGCAGAGGAATTCACCCTTTTTAGTTTTCTAGCATGCCACCAACAACTTGGCTAAATCCTGCGTCAACATAGGTAATTTCGCCTGTAATACCACCTGCTAAATCTGATAAGAAGAACGCTGCAGCGTTACCTACATCATCGATAGTTACATTTCTGCGAAGAGGAGCATTTTTTTCTACGCTGCTGAGAATTTTGCTAAAGTCTTTGATTCCACTAGCAGCTAAGGTTTTAATTGGTCCTGCTGAAATTCCATTCACACGAATGCCAGAACTTCCTAGTGATTGTGCTAAATAACGAACACTTGCCTCAAGCGATGCTTTTGCAAGTCCCATCGTGTTGTAGTTGGGGACTACTCGTAAAGCTCCAAGATAAGAGAGTGTGAGTAGTGCAGAGTTCGGGTTTAACATTTTTTGGCATGCTTTAGCCATTGCAGGGAAGCTGTATGAGGAGATGTCGTGAGCGATACGGAAAGACTCTCTGTTTAGCCCTTCTAAAAAGTCACCAGTAATGGCATCTTTAGGAGCAAAGCCAATGGCGTGGACAAAACCATCAAAACTTGGCCATGATTTTGAAAGATCTTCAAACAGAGCGCTAATTTGTTCATCGCTTCCTACATCGCAATCGAATACGAGACTGCTATTAAATTCTTTTGCAAAATCAGTAATTCGTTCTTTAAAACGATCACCAACATAGGTAAATGCAAGCTCTGCTCCCTCGCGGTGGCAAGCTTTTGCAATTCCGTATGCAATTGATCTATTGGATAAAACTCCGGTTATTAGAATTTTTTTACCTGCAAGAAAGCCCATATAAATATCCTTTTGATAAAGAGGTGTATTGGAATTATCCCAAAATCTTGATGGCACTACTACAATTGTTCAAAATAGATCTAAAAATCAAGTTGGTATAAAAAACAAAGTCGGATGAGAAAACTGATAATTTTACTAAGTTGTATGCTTTTGCCCCAAATTTCATGGGGGGCGCATGCTTTTGCACAATACGGTAATCCTAAATATCCTAAAGATTTTCTCTATTTTGATTATGTCAATCCACAAGCACCTCAAGGTGGTACTTTGACTTTGGCAAATCCTGACCGCAGGACCAGCTTTGATAAATTTAATCCTTTCACATTGAGGGGGGTAGCTGCACCAGGTGTTGCTGGGTTATTGTTTGAATCTTTAGCACTTGGAAGCGCTGACGAAACCTCCTCAATGTATGGTCTTATTGCGGATGATATGACGATGTCATCAGACCGTTTATCGATGACATTTCATTTGAGGCCAGAAGCACGTTTTTGTGATGGCAGTCCTATTTTGGCTAGTGATGTCAAATACAGTTTCGATACGCTGACTAGCAAACTAGCTCATCCAAGTTATAGAAACGTTTTTGCTGATATCAAGCAGGTTGTTGTTTTATCCGATCATTTAGTACGTTTTGATTTTTTCAGTAAAACAGGTGAAGCTCCCTTGTTAGCTGGGACGATGCCTATTTTTTCAGCGAAATGGGGCCAAAAAGCTGATGGTACAAAAGTACCTTTTGATCAATTGGCATTTGAAAAGCCCATTGGAAGTGGTCCATACATCATTGCTTCTTACCAAATAGGTCGAAATGTTATTTATAAGAAAAATCCAAACTATTGGGGTAAACATTTAAATGTTCGCGTTGGAAATTACAACTTTGAAAAAATCGTATTTAAGTTATTTAGTGATGATACTGTTCGCTTAGAAGCATTTAAGGCTGGTGAGTTTGATGCGATTGTGGAATACCGTGCGAAGTTATGGGCTAAGAGTTATGTCGGTAGGAAGTTTGATCAAGGTTTGCTCATAAAAAACGAATTCATTCATCACAATGGTGCTGGGATGCAAGGATTTGCGATGAACACTCGCAAGGAAATTTTTAAAGATCCACGTGTTCGTCAAGCTTTGGGATTGGCTTTAGATTTTGAATGGCTAAATCGTCAAATTTTTTATAGCCAATACAAGCGCCTAGATAGTTATTTTTCAAATTCTTTATTAGGGGCTTCCTATGAGAAGAATAGTGTTCCAAAAGGCGACGAGCTAAAGCTTTTAAAGAGTTTACAGACAAAATATCCTGGAGAGATACCATCAGAGGTTTTTGGTCCAATGCCATCTCCAGTTAGTACTGCCTCACCAGACTCTTTACGCTCTAATTTGCTCAAAGCAAAGGAGTTGCTTGCTCAAGCTGGATGGACTTATAAAGATGGTGCTTTAAGAAATCAAGCAGGACAGGTATTTGTATTTGAGATGCTAGAGGACAGCCCCTTTTTGCTCAGAATATTAAGTGCGTATGTTAGGAACCTTGAAAAGCTTGGTATACAAGCCAATGTTAGAACAACTGATAACGCCTTATATCAACAAAGATTAGATGAGCATGATTTTGAGATGACCACAATCCGTTATCAAGATACTCAAAGTCCGGGTAATGAACTATGGGATAGGTTTGGGAGTGAAGCTGCAAAGCAAAAGGGTACTGATAATCAAATTGGAGTTCGTCTCAAGAGTGTTGATGAGTTAATTGGTTTAATTACACGTGCTGATGATCGTGAAAAACTTTATATTGCAACTAGGGCGCTTGATAGAATTTTGATTCACAATTATTTTGTTGTTCCTCACTGGTATAACCCGACACATCGTGTTGCCTATAATTCAGAATTAGGCTTTCCGCAGCCACCTTTATATTACACAGCAGATGCTTGGATTATTGGTAATTGGTGGCGAAACCCAGCTTCGACGACAAAAAGAGATCAATAATGAGACATGGTTTATTACCCTATATCGTTAAAAGACTATTGCTGATGGTACCCACCTTAATTGGTGTTTTGACCTTAACATTCATTGTTGTGCAATTTGTACCAGGTGGACCTGTAGAACAAATGGTTCTTGAGTTAAAGGGTAGGGGGGCTGCTGGAGTTGGCGCTGGTGAATCCACTGGAGGTGGGAGTACATATAGAGGCCGTCAAGGTATAGATGAAAAAAACTTAGCGGAAATAAAAGCCTTATATGGCTTTGATAAGCCTCCGGTAGAGAGATACTTTAGTATGCTCAGTCGTTTTGCACGTTTTGATTTGGGACAAAGCTACTACCAGCATCAGAGTGTTTGGCAGCTGGTGGTTTCAAAGCTTCCTGTTTCTATCAGTATTGGACTATGGACATTTTTCATTACTTATCTCATATCCGTTCCATTAGGTATATCAAAAGCAGTTAGGGATGGATCCAAATTCGACACTATAACCAGTATGCTTGTTTTAGTTGGTTATGCCATTCCGGGATTTGTTATGGGGGTTTTACTTTTGGTGGTTTTTGGAGGGGGATCTTTTTTACAAATTTTTCCATTAAGAGGATTAGTATCTGACCAATGGGAAACCATGTCTTGGGGAGCGAAGATTTTAGATTATGCATGGCATTTGGTTTTGCCTATTACGGCTTCCGTATTGGGAAGTTTTGCGGTGATTACAATGCTAACTAAAAACTCATTTATTGAAGAAATTCGTAAGCAATATGTTATTACTGCAAGGGCAAAAGGCTTACCAGAGCATATTGTCATGTGGCGACATATTTTTCGTAATGCCATGATTCCACTAGTTACAGGTTTTCCTGCGGCATTTATTGGGGCATTTTTTGCAGGTTCATTATTGATTGAAACTTTGTTTTCTTTGGATGGACTGGGATTAATGTCATTTGAGGCTGTGATGCGACGTGATTATCCAGTCGTATTTGGTACTTTATATATTTTTACTTTAATAGGTCTTTTTACAAAATTGATTTCAGACATTGCTTATGTCATGGTAGATCCTAGAATTCAATTTGAAGGTCAAGGAAATTAAAATGGCCGTTTCTAAAAGAAAAAATACCTCTTGGCAAAGATTTAAAAGTAATAGGCTCGGCTTTTACAGCTTAATAGTATTTTTAATCGTTTTTGGTATTAGCTTGTGTGCCGAGCTGGTGGCAAATGACAGGCCATTAATTGTTAGTTATCAAGGTCAAACATATTTCCCTATTTTTAAAGATTATCCCGAAACGGTATTTGGTGGAGATTTTGAAACTCCAACAGACTTTCATGACCCACTCATTAGAGATAATTTAAAGCAAAAGGGGAATTGGGCAATTTACCCTCTCATTGAATACAGTTATTTAAGTCTAAATTACTTTGCTAAAGAACCTAATCCAGCAACGCCATCTAAAGATAATTGGATTGGTACAGATGATCGTGGCAGAGATGTGTTGGCTAGGCTAATTTATGGTTTTAGGTTATCGGTACTCTTTGGTTTGGCTCTATCTATTGTTGGGGTAGTCATTGGGGTATTACTGGGTGGTTTCATGGGATATTTTGGTGGTCGCTTTGATCTCATTACCCAGAGAATCATTGATGTCTGGCGGTCTTTACCTGAACTGTACTTATTGATTATTTTTGCATCTGTATTTAGTCCAAGTATTTGGCTTTTAGTTATCTTACTTTCTCTCTTTAGTTGGATTAATCTTTCAGATTATGTAAGGGTAGAGTTTTTCCGTAATCGTGGACTTGAATACGTTAAGGCTGCAAGAGCTTTAGGCCTATCCAATTGGAAGATTATGTTTAAACATATTCTGCCCAATAGCTTAATTCCTGTCATAACCTTTTTACCATTTCAAATGAGTGCTGCAATACTCTCACTAACAAGCTTAGACTTTTTAGGATTAGGTGTTCCTCCAGATACGCCGAGTCTAGGTGAATTGTTATCTCAAGGAAAAGCAAATTTAGATGCTTGGTGGATTTCTTTATCAACATTTATTGTATTGGTAGGAACTTTACTTCTTTTAACCTTTATGGGTGAGGCGTTAAGAAATGCTTTTGATCCGAGGAAAAAAGGTTCTTCATGAGTGCACATTTAAAGATTACGAATCTATCCATACAATTTGGTGATGGTCGTAAAGAGCGTAAAGTTGTTGATGGTGTTCATTTAGATATTGCACCTGGTTCTCGAACAGCGATAGTGGGAGAGTCGGGCTCTGGGAAATCCTTAACAGCTTTGTCAATTCTTGGTCTTCTTCCAGAGGGTGCAAAGGTAAGTGGCAATATTCATTGGATGGGGAAGAATTTATTACGATTGCAAGAGGAGCAGCTTAGACAAGTTCGTGGGCGAGAAATTGCAATGATATTTCAAGAGCCTATGACTGCTTTAAATCCCTTGTTTTCTATTGGTGATCAAATTATTGAAGCTGTAATGATTCACGAGCCTTTGCTTGAGCGGCGAGTTGCAAAAGCACGAGCGCAAGAAATGCTTGAGAAAGTTGGTCTTCCTGATGTTGTCAATAAAATGAATGCTTATCCTCATCAGTTATCTGGTGGGCAAAGGCAACGAGCGATGATTGCTATGGCTCTATCTACTAAGCCTAAGTTACTTATTGCAGATGAGCCGACTACAGCACTTGATGTCAATCTTCGTAAACAAATTTTAGAATTGATTAAAGATCTTCAGTCTCAGTCTGAGAATCAAGAGATGTCGGTTTTATTGATAACGCATGATCTAAATTTAGTTAAAAGATTTGCTGATAATGTGGTGGTGATGCATCAAGGCAAAATTCTTGAGAGTGGGACAATACAACAAATATTTACCACACCTCAATCGCCATATACACAATCTTTGGTCAATAGCCGACCTGAGCGACATGTATTGCCAATGCTCCCATTAGCTACTCATTTGCTTGAGGCCAGAGATATTTCTGTTTCTTATCCAGTACCGAAATCTGGTTGGAGTCAAATTGTAGATTTTTATAAAAAACCGAGCTATGCCTCCGTATTGAGAAATGTGAATCTTGATATTCGGCAGGGTGAGACCTTGGGTATTATTGGTGAATCAGGATCTGGAAAAACAACCCTTGGAATGGCTTTATTAGATTTGTTAGGTGGGACAAGCGCTAAATTAGAAGGTGAAGTCAATATTTTAGGGAATCCATGGAAGTTACTTAGTAAATCTCAAAAACGAAGTATTCGTGCGAAATTTCAGGTGATATTTCAAGACCCCTTTGGTTCTCTATCACCAAGAATGTCTATTGGGCAGATAATTTCAGAGGGGCTTGATGTTCATCAGCCTGAATTATCGCGAGATCAAAAAAATCAAAAAGTGATTGATGTTCTTTTGGAGGTAGGATTAGATAAGACTGCGATGGAAAGATATCCGCATGAATTTTCTGGCGGACAAAGACAAAGAATCGCAATTGCTAGGGCGCTTGTCCTAAAGCCAGAAATACTCATTTTGGATGAGCCTACATCTGCTTTAGATGTCACTATTCAAAAGCAGGTGTTGTCATTACTCTCAGAATTGCAGCAAAAATATAATTTGGCTTATATTTTTATTAGCCATGATATTGCTGTTGTTAGGGCAATGTCTCATAGAGTTATGGTGTTAAGACATGGTGATATTGTAGAGTTTGGAGATGTCGAAGAGATTATCCAATCACCTAAGTCAGACTATACACAGCACTTAATTCAAGAGGCTTTTTTATAAATTGTCACAAAAATGATTGAAATTTGTCACAAAATTGGTTAGACTAGGTCTTAAAAGCAAAATATATTTAACATTAATCAATGAAAATTCAAAGACTTACCAAAACTTCTTTAATAACTTCCTTAGTAGTTTCGACTGCTTTGAGTCAGATTTCCTATGCTCAGTCATCCGAAGAGTCTGTTGCAACTCCTGTTGCTCCGAAGCAAAGTTTTTATGGCAAAGTTGCTGGAACTGTTTCTGATAGTACCTCCACATTAATTAATAATGCGATGCAACTTATTGGAGTGCGTTATCGTTGGGGAGAGAAGGTTCAGACTGGATTTGACGCAAGCGCCTTTGTTAAATATGTTTTTAAAGATAATTTAGGTTTTTTATTTCCTGCTAAAACTGACGAGATGAGTAAAGTTGGTTTACAAATTTCTCGTGAAAATTTAAAGCCAGGTGATTTAGTGTTTTTTAATACCTTACAAAGAGAAAATTCCCATGTAGGTATTTATGTTGGTGAGAACAAGTTTATTCATGCCCCTGCTCGTGGATCTGGAGTTCGTGTTGATGATATGTCAACTGTTTATTGGGACCAGCGCTTTGATGGAGCAAGAAGAGTGAATGAATCTATCAAAGATAGTTTTCAAATGGATATGATTACAAAATAAGCTTGTAACAGAATTCACAAAAGGCAGCTCAACAGCTGCCTTTTTTATTGCATGGAATAACTACTTATTCTTAAATTCTTCTATTTTGTTTTTTAATTGTGAGATATTTTGTTGCATAGCAATTTCACCAGCGAGAATAGCTGCGTTACGCGATTTGAAGTCTGTGCCTTTCATTTGTGGAAGTTGTGGCACAACGACCACATCAGCAAGTGGCAGTTCCCAGCTAGTGATACTTCTTCCCATAATCGTAGTTGTTTGAAGTAAGGTACCGAGGATGCCGCTCACACTTTGATCGGAAGGCTCTGCTGAAATATTAACTGCTATTACGATATCTGCTCCGAGTGTACGAGTAAATTTAATAGGAACAGGGGAGGATAAGCCCCCATCTACATACTCTTTACCAAGAATGTTCGTGGGCATAAATATTCCTGGGACACTACTAGAAGCTCTAACTGCTTGTCCAGTATCGCCACGTTGAAAGAGTATTGGATTACCAGTCTTTAAATCTGTAGCAACAATAGCCAAAGGAATTTTCATTTGTTCTATGCTTCGATTTTTAACTAATACATTAATTTTATTTTGCAATGCATCACCTTTGATCATTCCTCCTAGTTTGCCAACAAATGGATTCGTCCAATCAGTAATGGTTGCCTCGTCTAAGTCAATAGCGATTTGTTGAAGTTCACTTGCAGAAATTCCTGAAGCATAGATAGAGCCGATGACGCTTCCCGCGCTGGTTCCAACGATGATGTTTGGTTTAATACCATTTGCCTCAAGAACTTTTATGACGCCTATATGTGCAAATCCTCTGGCAGCACCACCTCCCAAGGCTAAGCCAATGACTGGTGTTTTACTCAAAATGGGGGGGGGATTACTCTCGTTCGAGCTTTTTTTGGTTTCTATTATTGAGCATGCGCTTAGGATAAATAAGCTGATGAAAACTACAATTTTTTGAATCAATAATTGTTGATTAATTGGCATAAAAAAATGTTTAGATGAATAAGTCCAATTATTTAGAAAGCATGAAGTATTTGGCTATTCTCATGGAATTCGATATAATAACGTATTCGAATTAAAAGCACACATTGAATTTGCTAAATTGCATTCGTTTAATGAGTTATAAAAGTCAACATTGACAGTTATTAAAACGAACTTTCCAGGTTAAAAATTAGTCAATCTATTGGCACAAGATAGGAAACTTCAAGTTCTATTTTTCTGATGGATTTGCAGAGAGTTATTTTTGAAAGCAATACTAAATTTCATTACATATGATTGAAAACCATTACAAGCAGGTGCTTGAGACAGTACTTTTATGCAGTTCAGAACCCATGTCAATCAATGAGCTATCTCGTTTATACGGTGACGAAGTTACTCCTGAAAACATTATTACTTGGCTTAATGAGCTTCAGAATGATTGGTCTGAAAAGGGAATGGAACTAGTTAATATCGCTACTGGATGGCGTTTTCAAAGTCGCTTATCCATGCGTGAATATTTAGATCGTCTAACTGTTGAAAAGCCACCTAAATACTCTAGAGCTGTTTTAGAGACTTTAGCGATCATAGCCTATCGTCAGCCGGTTACAAGAGGCGAAATTGAAGAGATTAGAGGAGTTACTGTTAGCACGCAAATTGTTAAGCAGTTAGAAGATCGTGGATGGATTGAGGTGATTGGTCATAAAGATACCATTGGGCGACCTGCTTTATATGCCACAACCAAACAATTCTTAGATGATATGAGCATTCCTAATCTTCAGTCATTACCTGCTTTAGAGGACGGCGTTATTGTTGATCAAATTGCTCAGCAGGTAATTAATTTTGAACAAGCTACGCAAGATGAAGTCGTGATAGAAACTAGTCATGAAGAGATACAAACTATGCCTGAGGATGATGATTCAAAGGATTTTGGACAAACCAATAACCCTGATACTGAAGAAAAGAATTTAGGTAATGACTGAACACGATACAAGTAACGAAACTCCAAAAGAGACTCCAACAAATTCAATTCAAAAGGATTTGGCCACCACTGAAAATGGTGTAGTTTCTGAAAATAATTCTGTTGATAGCTCTGGTGAATCTAGACGTCCACGCAATCCAAGGTTTGGAAGAAAAGGTGGAAAATTTGGTCCAAAGAGACCTCGTCCAGAAAATGCTACTGGCGAGCCATCTGCATCTGATAGCAATACAGCAAATACAAATTCTAAGTCTAGGCATCCCCATAGACATCCCCAAGCAAAAGCAAATCCTACTAACAAGGTTAATCCATTAAAAGAGCAGAGTGAGCTATTGTTTGCGCAGGTGGTATCAGGAGAGTTTGATGCCATTCTGGAAACCCCTGAAAGTTCTGGGCAGATTAATAAAAACGATCATTCCGATGAAAATGTTCAAACATCGATAGTTGATCCAGCTCTTAAAGCCTTAGAGGAAGCTCAGTCTAAAGAGTGGAATGTTGATCAGGATGCTGAGTCAAATGAGCCGGAAGAGTCAGTTAATCATTACCAGTTTGCAAATGTAAATGAACTTCCTTTATCGATGAGAGATGAGGTATGGTCAGACCTTGATGGTTTAGATGATGAAGTCGAGGATGAAGATACAGTCAAATTACACAAAGTATTAGCTGATGCTGGTATGGGGTCTAGGAGGGAGATGGAGGATCTTATTATTCAGGGAAGAGTTTCCGTGAATAGTATGCCAGCACACATTGGTCAGCGGATTGGAGCAACTGACCAAGTTCGAATTAATGGAAAAATTGTTCATCGCAAAATACAAACCAAGCCACCACGTGTTTTGATGTATCACAAGCCTACTGGTGAAATTGTTAGTCAATCTGATCCAGAGGGAAGACCTACGGTATTTGATAGGCTTCCAAAAGCAAAGAATGGCAGATGGATTGCTGTTGGGCGTTTGGATTTCAATACTGAAGGTCTCTTGTTGTTTACTACTTCAGGTGAATTGGCAAATCGTTTGATGCATCCTCGTTATGGTATTGAACGAGAATATGCGGTGCGTATTTTAGGAGAGTTAGAGCACGATCAAGCACAGCTTTTAAAGAATGGTGTAGCTTTGGATGATGGAGTAGCTAAATTCTTACGCTTGGCTGATGGGGGTGGTGATGGAGCAAATCGTTGGTATCACGTCGCATTAACCGAGGGTAAAAATCGAGAAGTTCGACGGATGTTTGAGGCTGTAGGTCATATGGTGTCTAGATTGATTAGAACTCGATATGGCATTTTCGTTTTACCTCCAAGGCTCAGAAGAGGTCAGTATGAGGAGGTTCCAACAGATCAAGTTGTTCAATTGATGAAAATGGCTGGACTCAAGACTGCAAATTTGGCTTTTGGAAATAATAACAAGTCCTCTCAAAGATCATCAGATAGGCAGCAAGATTCTCATGGTCAGCCTGATCCAATGCAAACATCGGTTTCTTATTGGGGTTCAAGAGAAGCACTTAAGATGGCGGATGGGCACTTAGGACTAACGCAACACAAGGGTGGTCAGACTGGTAATGCAAATGGCCATAATGGTGCAAAAAAAGGTAATAGAAATGGTCGTCACACTGGAAAAGTGTCACATGAGCATGGCTTTGCTGGATCAAATTCAGGGATGGGGCATAACCCAAATGGTCCAAAAAACTCAAGAAATGCAAAAAAAAGACCAAAACCTGGCTTTAAAGGTCCCAAAACAAAGAAACCTAGTGATTTAGTTTAAATTCGTATATAATTCTATTTTGCTGAAATTCATAGTGGGTTTTAGCAAGAAATGGGCATTTGCCCATTTTTTTTTGCATAAATTGATATTTGGAATTATGGTTAATCAAAACCAGGTCATTGCTGAAGTTGTAGAAAACTTAGGGTACCATCTCGTTGATATTGAGCGGGAGGGCCGTGGTTTGTTACGAGTGACGATAGAAAATATTGACCATAACGTATTGATTAATGTTGGTGATTGTGAAAAGGTCAGTCATCAACTCACCTATACATTACCAGTTGAAAATATTCCTTTTGAACGTTTGGAGGTTTCCTCTCCAGGTGTTGATCGTATTTTGAAATCAGCTCAGGATTTTGAGCGATTTAAAGGTCTAGAAATTACCTTGAAGCTTCATCAAGCTATTGGTAATCGTAAAAATTTTACAGGTGTATTGCAGGGGTTACTTAATGGTGACTTGCATTCACGTGATGCCGTTTGGGGATTGTTGATTGAGCCAAAACCTGGTGAGTCAGCAATGCTTGAGTTTTCATTGACCGATGTTGATAAAGCCCGGTTAGTTCCAGTACTTGATTTCAAAGGAAAAAAATCATGAGTCGTGAAGTTCTTCTCTTAGTTGATGCATTAGCACACGAAAAAAATGTTGATCGTGGAGTGGTTTTTGAGGCATTAGAAATGGCATTGTCTTCTGCTACTAAAAAGCGTTACGAAGGCGATGTCGATATTCGAGTTTCAATTAACCGTCAAACTGGAGAATATGAATCATTCCGTCGCTGGTTGGTTGTTCCCAGCGAGTCAGGTTTACAGGAACCAGATAAGGAAATTCTATTATTTGAAGCTCAAGAGGAAATTCCAGACATTGAGACTGGTGAATACATAGAAGAGCAAATCGAGTCAGAGTCATTTGGCCGTATTGGAGCGCAAACTGCGAAGCAAGTCATTCTTCAGCGTATTCGTGATGCTGAGCGTGAACAGATTTTGAATGACTTCCTAGAGCGTGGCGAAAAAATCATGAACGGTACAGTTAAGCGTGCTGATAAGAATGGTCTTATTATCGAATCAGGAAGAGTTGAAGCTCTTCTTAGACGTGACCAGATGATTCCAAAGGAAAACCTCAGAAGTGGTGACCGTGTAAGAGCATACATCCTAAAAGTTGACCGTGAGGCGCGTGGACCACAAATAGAACTTTCTAGAACATGTCCAGATTTTCTATTAAAACTTTTTGAAAATGAAGTACCTGAGATTGAACAGGGTTTATTGGAACTTAAAGGCGCTGCTAGAGATCCTGGTATTCGAGCAAAAATTGCAGTAGTAACGCATGACAAGCGTATTGACCCTATTGGTACATGTGTTGGAGTACGCGGTATGCGTGTAACTGCTGTTAGAAATGAAGTTGCTGGAGAGGCCGTTGATATTGTTCTTTGGTCAGAAGATCCTGCACAATTTGTAATTGGTGCTTTAGCTCCTGCACAAGTTTCTTCAATCGTTGTTGATGAAGAAAAGCACATTATGGATGTTGTTGTTGATGAAGATAACTTGGCGATTGCAATTGGTCGTAGTGGTCAAAATGTAAGGCTTGCTAGCGAGTTAACAGGTTGGCAGATTAACATCATGACTCCTGAAGAGTCTGCTAAGAAACATGAAGATGAAATGCAAAAAGTCAGAGAAATCTTTATGGCTAAGCTTGATGTTGATAGTGAAGTTGCAGATATTTTGATTGAAGAAGGTTTCAATAGTCTCGAAGAAGTTGCATATGTGCCATTGAGTGAAATGCTTGAGATTGAAGCATTTGATGAAGACACTGTGAATGAGTTGAGAACGCGTGCGAGAGACTCTTTAGAAGCTATGGAGAAAGAATCCTCAAAATCCGAAGTTTCTCAAGAACTAGAATCTGTTTCTGGTATCACACAGGACTTAATTGAAAAATTAAAAGCTAGTCAGATCGCAACGCGTGATGATTTAGCTGAACTTGCTGTAGATGAATTAGTAGAAATAACACAACTCGATGAACAAAGTGCTAAGGATTTAATTATGACGGCACGAGCACATTGGTTTAATTAAGAATAGAGGGATCGCATGGCGACCACAACTGTAAAGATATTGGCTGAAGAGTTAAAAAAATCGACCGACAATGTTCTTGATCAATTGCGGTTGATTGGTATTCAAAAGAATGCCGTAACTGATACATTGACTGAAGACGAGAAGAAGGCACTATTGGATCATATTGATAAAACATCAGCACCTGTTGATGCAAATGGAAGAAAAAAAATTACGCTAACTAAGCGAGAAACAAGTGAAATTCGTCAATCGGATTCTGCGGGGCGTACTCGTACAGTTCAGGTTGAGGTTCGCAAAAAGAGAGTTCTTATTAAGCGTGATGAAAATCCGGTTGAAGAAGTTGTGACTCCTTTAGAGCCAGTTAACACAGCACCTAAACCAATCATTGATGATCAAGAATTAGCAAAACGTGAAGCTGAAGCCAATAGACAGGCAGAATTATTAGCAAGGCAAGAAGCAGAGTTACAAGCTGCAAATGACGCAAAGAAGCTAAAACAAAAAGCAGCGCAAGATGCTGAGTTAGCTGCGCAACAAAAAACAGAAAAAATACAAGAGCTTCAAGTTCCTCAAGAGCCTGTTCAAGATGAGGCTCCTTTAGCTGAAAAAGAACCGGTGAAACCAGTTGTTGAGGTAAAAGATACATCAGAGGAAGACTTAAAGTCTATTCGAGCTCGAAGAGCAATTGCTGAGGCAGAAGCTTTGGCTATTCGTCAAATGATGAGTACCCCTTCAAAAGTCTTGAAGGCACCGCCTCCACCAGCGCCTCCTGCTCCAGTTGCTGATGATAAAAAAGGTACTTTGCATAAACCTGTGAAGACAGAAACTACTGAAGATAAGAAAAAAGCTTTATTAAAGCCAACTGGTAAATTAATTAAAGCTTCAGAAACTTCTTCAACATGGCAAGAAGAGGGTATCAAAAAGAAAAGTACGCTTAAAACACGTGGTGATACAACAGGTGGTTTAGGTGGTGGTTGGAGAAGTGGTGGCGGCAAGAAGAAGTCACATTCTTCCAATAATGACACGCAATCAAATTTCGTAGCACCAACTGAGCCAGTAGTTAGGGATGTGCACGTGCCAGAGACAATTACCGTCGCAGACTTATCTCACAAGATGTCAGTGAAGGCTGGCGAAGTTATCAAATTATTGATGGGTATGGGCCAAATGGTTACTATTAACCAAGTCCTAGACCAAGACACAGCAATGATTATTGTTGAAGAAATGGGACACGTGGCGCATGCGGCAAAACTTGATGATCCAGAATCTGACTTAAGCGAGCAATTACAAGGTGATGTTGAGTTGTTTACGCGTCCACCTGTTGTTACGGTAATGGGACACGTTGACCATGGTAAAACATCTTTGTTAGATAAAATTCGATTTGCGAAAGTTGCAGCTGGTGAAGCGGGTGGAATTACTCAGCACATTGGTGCTTATCACGTTGAAACACCGCGTGGAATGATTACATTCTTGGATACTCCTGGCCACGAAGCTTTTACGGCAATGCGAGCTAGGGGTGCACAGGCAACGGATATTGTTATTTTAGTAGTTGCTGCTGATGATGGTGTGATGCCACAAACAAAAGAGGCAATTGCCCACGCGAAGGCCGCAGGGGTTCCAATTGTGGTTGCTGTTAATAAAATTGATAAACCTGAAGCTAATCCTGAGCGAGTCAAACAAGAGTTAGTTGCCGAACAAGTTGTTCCAGAAGAATATGGTGGAGATTCACCATTTATTCATGTTTCTGCAAAAACTGGTATTGGTATTGATGATTTGTTAGAGAACGTGCTTCTACAAGCAGAAGTTCTTGAGTTAAAAGCTCCAGTAAATGCTCCAGCTAAGGGTCTTGTTATTGAAGCAAGGCTTGATAAAGGTAGAGGCCCAGTAGCTACTATTCTTGTTCAAACTGGAACTTTGAAACGTGGAGATATGTTACTAGTTGGACAGTCTTTCGGTAGAGTAAGAGCGATGTTGGATGAAAACGGCAAAGCTTGTTCTGAAGCTGGTCCATCGATTCCAGTAGAAATTCAAGGCTTATCTGAAGTTCCTCCAGCGGGTGAGGAAGTTCTTGTGGTTGCTGACGAACGCAAAGCTAGAGAAATTGCTCTTTTCCGTCAAGGTAAGTTTAGAGATGTGAAATTAGCTAAGCAGCAGGCAGTCAAACTAGAGAATATGTTTGAAAATGTTGGTGAAGGAAGTGTTGAGACTAAATACTTACCAATCATCATTAAAGCTGATGTGCAAGGTTCTCAAGAAGCTTTATCTCAATCTTTAATGAAGCTTTCTACTCCTGAGGTACGTGTTCAAATTGTTCATGCTGCTGTAGGTGGCATTACTGAAACTGACATCAATTTAGCGGTTGCTTCTAAAGCAGTTGTGATTGGTTTCAATTCAAGGGCTGATGCTCTTGCTAGAAAGTTAGCTGAATCAAACGGTGTAGACATTCGTTACTACAACATTATTTATGATGCAGTTGATGAAGTTAAAGCTGCCATGAGTGGAATGTTGACTCCTGACAAGAAAGAGGAAGTCACTGGTATGGTTGAAATACGACAAGTATTTACTGTATCGAAGATTGGCTCTATTGCAGGATGTTTGGTGATTGATGGTGTTGTTCGACGTACTTCAAAAGCAAGACTATTAAGAGATAACGTTGTCATTTGGACTGGTGAGTTAGATTCATTAAAGAGATTCAAAGATGATGCTAAGGAAGTTAGAGCTGGTCTTGAGTGTGGTCTTTCTTTGAAAAACTACAACGATATTAAAGAGGGTGATCAGTTAGAGATTTTTGAAGTAACGGAAGTTGCTAGAACTCTATAAAAGCTGATGGCTAAAGCACCTAAACATCGTAATCAAAGAGTTGCGGATCAAATTCAAAGGGATCTTGCGCAGATTATTCCGCAAGAGATTCGTGATCCCTCTATTGGTTTAGTTACGCTTCAATCCGTAGAGTTAACACCAGATATGGCGCATGCGAAAGTTTATTACTCTGTGTTGGGTGCTGATCCAGAGATAGCTGCGCGTATTTTTAAAGAAAAAGCTGGTTTATTGCATTCAATCTTATTTAAGCGTTTGCATATTCACACTGTTCCGACATTACATTTTTTTCACGATCAGTCTATTGAGCGTGGTATAGAAATGTCTCGATTAATCGATCAAGCACTTCAAAGCGCTGTCCCTGAAAACCCTAAAGAGGAAAAATAATGCGCAATGAAGTATTGCGCTGGACTGACGGGGTTGTGCTTCTAGATAAACCACGCGGAATCAGCTCTCAAAAAGCAGTCACCATGGTTAAACATGCTTGTCATGCGGATAAAGCTGGCCATACTGGCACGCTTGATCCTTTGGCAACTGGCTTATTGGCGATTTGTCTTGGAGAGTCAACAAAGTATTCACAAGATCTATTCAACGCTGATAAATCTTATATAGCAAATATACTTTTTGGTGCAAAGACAGATACAGGTGATTCTGAAGGTAAGGTAATTGCAAGGTGTGAAGAACCTACAGAAGAATTTAAAAATAATTTTGCGCAATATTTGCAGCAAATTATTCCAAGGTTTTGTGGAGAAATATTACAAGTTCCTCCGATGTATTCTGCAATCAAACGTGATGGCCGCCCCCTTTATGCTTATGCGAGAGAAGGTGAGCTTTTTGATCTTGAAGCTAGAAAAGTAAGAATTAATGAATTAGAGTTACTTTCATGTTCATGGCCGGTTGCTGTTATTCGAGTGAGTTGTAGTAAAGGAACCTATATACGAAGTTTAATTTCTGACATGGGTGATGCATTAGCTTGTGGTGCGCATATGACTGAATTACGTCGAACTAGAATTGGACATTTAGACATATCTGCGGCACAAACAATGCATGAAATTACAAAAAGCGCTCGTATGATGCAGGCTGATTCTTTGATCACACATGTGCCGTCTATTGTGCTTGAGCATCATTCAGCAATTCGTTTGAAGATGGGGCAGAGGATTCACTTACGTGATGTAATGCCTCAAGGATATGATCAGTTTTTAGATTTTCCCATTCTTCGTATTTATCATCTTCAACAAAGTTCTGAGAGTTTTATGGGGCTTGTTGATCAAAAGAATGGTGTATTGCACCCTAAAAGGCTGTTAGCAACAGATCGTTTGGAATTTATTTTGGAAAACCACCAAAATTCATTAATTTTTAGTAATGACACATCAATCAAGCATCATATACAGAATTCTCATTTTTAGTTTTTATTTTTGAAAGTATCACAATGACACAACGCGCTATTAGAAACATTGCAATTATTGCCCACGTCGACCATGGTAAGACAACTTTGGTTGATCAACTTTTGCGTCAATCAGGAACTTTTCGTTCTAATCAAGCAGTATCTGAACGAGTAATGGATTCCAATGATTTGGAAAAAGAACGTGGCATTACCATTTTGGCTAAAAACTGTGCTGTAGAGTATGAAGGCACTCACATTAACATTGTTGACACACCGGGTCACGCTGACTTTGGTGGAGAGGTTGAACGTGTTTTGTCCATGGTGGATGGAGTTTTATTATTAGTTGATGCTGTTGAAGGTCCAATGCCGCAAACACGTTTTGTAACTAAAAAAGCTTTAGCTCTAGGCCTTCGTCCAATTGTAGTTGTCAATAAAGTGGATAGACCAGGCGCCAGAATTGAGTACGTTGAAAACGCAACTTTTGAATTATTCGACAAATTAGGTGCTACTGAAGAACAGCTTGATTTCCCTATCGTATATGCATCTGGTTTAAACGGATTTGCTGGAATGAGTCCAGATGTTCGTGAAGGTGATATGCGCGCATTATTTGAAACGATTATTGAGCATGTTCCAGTGCGTGATGACGATACTGAAGGGCCATTGCAATTACAAATTTCTTCTATTGATTACAACAGTTATGTTGGAAAAATCGGAGTTGGACGTATTTCAAGAGGAACTGTAAAGCCAGGTATGGATGTCATCTGTATGAATGGCGCTGATGGGACTCCTTTTAAAGGTCGTATCAATCAATGTTTGAAATTTAAAGGTTTAGAGCGCGAGCAGGTTTCAGAAGCAATCGCTGGCGATATTGTTTTAATTAATGGTATTGAGGATATTGCTATTGGTACAACAATATGTGCGGTAGATAATCCAGATCCATTACCAATGCTAAAAGTAGATGAGCCAACATTAACGATGAACTTTATGGTTAATACAAGTCCATTGGCTGGTCGTGAGGGTAAATTTGTTACCAGTAGACAGCTAAGAGATCGTTTAGACCGTGAGTTGAAGTCTAATATGGCTTTAAGAGTTAAAGACACTGATGACGATACTATATTTGAAGTATCTGGTCGTGGTGAGTTGCACTTAACTATTTTGATTGAAAATATGCGTCGTGAGGGATATGAATTAGCTGTTTCTAGACCACGCGTAGTTTTCCATGAGGATGAAGAAGGTAATAAGTTAGAACCTTTTGAAAACTTAACAGTTGATGTTGAGGATACAACTCAAGGTTCTGTGATGGAAGAGCTTGGAAAAAGAAAAGGCGAGCTCTTAGACATGGTGAGTGATGGTAAAGGCCGTACGCGTCTTGAGTATCGTATTCCTGCAAGAGGCTTGATTGGCTTTCAGGGCGATTTTCTGACAATGACTCGTGGTACTGGATTAATGAGTCACACTTTTGATTCTTATGACAAGGTTAAAGATGGAATATTAGGTGAGCGCCACAACGGTGTGTTGATCAGTCAAGACAATGGTGAGGCAGTTGCTTATGCTTTGTGGAAGTTACAAGATAGGGGACGTATGTTTGTGGTTCCTGGAGATCCTTTATACGAAGGAATGATTATTGGTATTCACAGCAGAGATAATGACTTAGTTGTTAATCCAATCAAAGGAAAACAGTTAACTAACGTTCGAGCATCTGGAACTGATGAAGCGGTTCGCTTAGTTCCTCCAATTCAAATGTCATTAGAATATGCGGTTGAATTTATTGCTGATGATGAATTGGTTGAAGTAACTCCGAAGAGCATTCGTTTGCGTAAACGCTATCTCAAAGAGCATGAGCGTAAAAAAGCATCTCGCGAGTAATCGGTTCACTAAAGTTCTTACGCTTCTTTTATGAAATTGAAGAACTTTAGTGGTGTAGGTCCAAGTAAAGTTTTTCTTCCGCCTGGACCTTTTTTGACACTTTTAGATTTTCTTGAGCAAAGGTTTCCCAAAGGGACCCGGTCTGGTTGGGAATCAAGAATGCTAAGCGGTAGGGTAATGGATGAGAATGGTGTAGTTCTTATGCCTGATTGTCCATACCAAGCCGGAAGGTATGTTTACTATTACCGCGAGGTTATTGAAAACTTTTCAATACCTTTTGAGGAAGAGCTTATCTATGAAGACGAAAATATATTAGTTGCTGATAAGCCTCATTTTTTGCCTGTAACTCCAGTTGGCCCATATATACAGGAAACCTTATTAGTAAGACTAAGAAACAAAACTGGAATAGAGCAATTAAGTGCTGTTCATCGCTTGGATCTTGAGACATCTGGACTCGTTTTATTTACCAAGAAAGCTGAACATCGCAATCTATATGCTTCCTTATTCAGGAACAAGCAGGTCTATAAATCCTACCTAGCAATTGCACCATTCACAGATAGATATACATGGCCTCATGAATACACAAGTAGGATTGAATCTTCTTCTCAATTTATGAAAATGCAAGAAGTAGAGGGGCCAATGAATTCAACAACTACTATTCGTATGCTAGATCGTTATGAGGGTCTTGCTCTCTATGAATTGAAACCCAGTACTGGGAAAAAGCATCAATTGAGGGTTCATATGAACGCTTTGAGAATTCCAATATGTCATGATCAGATTTATCCAGTCATGCGGGAATATGTTCCACCCGAGATAAGAAATTACGATAACCCATTACAACTTTTGGCTAAAAAGTTAGAATTTACTGACCCGGTTACGCAGCAGCCCAAAAT
>DAIQPR010000166.1:0-5017 GCA_036787315.1 Polynucleobacter sp.
ATCTAAATGAGCACCTGACTCTTTAACAATTTTTTTCCATTTAGCTAATTCATCTTTTAATTTATTGTTTAATTGATTAGCCGGAACTGGTGTTAAATCTAATCCTTGCGAAATGAGCTTGTCCTTTAAATCTGATTGAGCTAAGGACTTTTCCATTGCAGTCTGAAGTGTTCTTGCAACCTCTGTAGGAATTCCTTGAGGAGCAAAAAGACCTATCCATACTTCACCAACACAATCTGGATAAGATTCAGCTATAGCGGGGATTTCTGGAGCTAAGGGTGAACGCTTCGCAGAACTAATTGCTATACCCTGAAGTTTACCTGAGCGAATATAGGGAAGTGATGAAGGTAGACTTGCAAATGCCAAAGGCACCTGAGCTCCTAAGACATCATTAATTGCAGGTGAAACACCTTTATATGGAATATGCTGAAGTTCAACGTTAGCACTTATATTAATCATGGTACCTAACAGATGATTAATCGTTCCATTTCCTGCAGATGCATAAGAGAGCTCACCAGGTCTTTTTTTTGCTGCCGCAACAACATCAGCTAATGTCTTAAGTGAAGAATTAGGTGGGGCAACAAGCACATAAGGGGTTGAACCTATGTAAGATAAAAATACAAAATCATTAATTGGATCAAATCCTGGATTTTTATATAAAGCGGGATTAATTGCTTGAGCACTATTAATAGTTAACAGTAAGGTATAACCATCCTTAGAAGCTTTGGCAACACTCTGTGTACCAATATTACCTCCAGCTCCAGGCCTATTTTCGACAATAATAGGCGTCTTCAAAGCTTCAGATAATGCAGGTGCTATGGTTCTTGCAACGATATCGTTAGTGCCAGCCGCTGCCTGAGGAACAACCAAAGTTACTGGTCTATTGGGATAACCTTGACTATGCACCAATCCAGAAAAAAATATAAGTAAAGTTAAAGTGTTTTGAATTAATCTCATAAGACGTCCCATTTAATAAATCTTTATCTTATAAGATTAAATCACAAAAAAACATTACCAAGCACGGCGGCGCCATCCCCCATAATGATGCCCCCACCCTACTGGTCCATGCGCAAAGACTGGACCTCCCCAAACCACCACCGGTTGAGAGTATTGAGGTACAACATATGACCTTTGATAGACTGGCTCAACTGCACAAGCACCTAAATTAATGATGATCAGTAAACCTAAAATAGATTTGAGGCAAGCAATTCTTTGTTTCATTTCCATACCCCCTTGACGTTATATGACTATTAACGTTTGAAATGAAGTAAAGAATACAGTTATGTCAATAAAAGATTTTTTGTAATTAATTTACTTAGACTTACTTGGGGTAACCACATCGACAACTGTATTAACAGTCCCAGTTACCACATGAACTCCAGTTGAGACAACATCAGATGTAATCGATACAGCCGCATCTGCAACAGAATAAATTGCACACGATTGCAAGTTAAAAATTGCCCCTAAACACAGGGCAAATCTTAATATTTTATGCAAATGGATGTTGTAGCAATATTGTCTCTTCACGATCAGGTCCAGTGGAAACCATTGCGATTGGAGTTTGAGCTAATTCTTCTACACGGCGTAAATAGTTTTGTGCCTCAACAGGTAATTTTTCCCATTGAGTAATTCCAACCGTGCTTTGTGTCCACCCCGGGAAGAATTCAAAAATAGGTTCACAACGAGAAACAGCATCTGCACCTCGTGGAAGAACATCTAAAACCTCTCCATCTAAGTGATAGCCAGTACACAAACCAATTTTTTCTAAACCATCTAAGACGTCTAACTTAGTAATACAAAGACCACTAACTCCATTAATTTGTATTGAACGCTTCAGTGCTGCAGCGTCTAACCATCCAGTGCGCCTTGGACGACCAGTTACAGATCCAAACTCTTTTCCTACTTCTGCTAATCGAATACCAATGGGATCTTGACGTTCTGGATTGTCGTGATCATAGAGCTCACTCGGAAATGGCCCAGCACCTACACGAGTGCAATAAGCTTTAGTGATTCCTAAAATATATCGCAAGCTGCCTGGCCCAACTCCAGAACCGGCTGCAGCATTACCTGCAACACAATTACTTGACGTAACATATGGGTAAGTACCATGATCTATATCTAGAAGAGTTCCTTGTGCACCCTCAAAAAGTAAATTCTTACCAGCACTTTGAGCCGCATAAAGAGCACTAGATACATCAACTACCATAGGTTGCAATCTCTCTCTAAAGGACATTGCTTGATCGTAAGTTGCCTGGAATTCAATTGTAGCAACTCCATAATATTTTTCTAAACAAAAATTATGAAACTCTAAATTCTCTTTTAATTTTTCCGCAAACTGCTCCGGGAAAAATAAGTCCTGAACCCTGAGTGCACGACGTGCTACTTTATCTTCGTAAGCTGGACCAATCCCTCGCCCAGTAGTACCAATTTTTGCAGATCCACGTTTTACCTCACGAGCATGATCGATTGCAACATGGTACGGCAGAATTAAAGTGGCGGCTTCAGATACTTTTAATCTTGAACAAACATCTAAACCAGCACTTTCTAATTCATCAATCTCTTTAAATAAAGCCTCAGGCGAGAGAACTACTCCATTACCAATGTAGCAAACAACACGTGGGTGCATGATTCCAGAGGGTATCAAACGCAGGATAGTTTTTTTACCGCCAATAATCAAAGTATGGCCCGCATTATGACCACCTTGAAAACGAACAACTCCTTGAGCATGGTCCGTCAACCAATCTACAACTTTGCCTTTACCCTCATCACCCCATTGTGTGCCAATAACAACGACATTTCTGCCAATATTAAGTTGCTTCATGCGATACCTTTTAAGTGTTTATTTTTTTACTACCTGCCAAGACTGATCTACATAAGCAATTACACGATCACAAACCATCGTGGATTCGTTATGTTCATGTCCAGGCAAAGACTCTATAACGATCTCTCCCTGACTTCTTAAGGAGGCAATCTTATCTCGTAATGCATCTGAATCATCCCAAGGAGCCATAATGGCTTTTGTGATAATTTGTTTTTTCGATAACCCTGACAAGGCTAACAAATCTGCTGAAAATCCTGTGGCAGGTCTCGAGCGACCAAAGGCCTCACCTACCTGATCATACCTACCACCTCTTGCAATCGCAACAGGATAATTAGGCACATAAGCCGCACACAAAATACCAGTGTGATATTGAAAACCATCTAAATCAGCTAAATCAATATTCAATTGAACATCGTTTAAGGAACGCTTAATTCCTATACAAAAACGTTCTAAATCTTCTAATACCTTACTTGATACTTCACTATGCGGTAATTGTTCTCTAGCTTTTGACAATACAAATTCTGCATCACCACTTAAATCAAGCAAGGAAAGAATTGTTGATTTAGCATTTTGATCCCAAGCTTGCATGAGATTTTCTAAACTACTTCGGTCTTTAGCCTGTAAAAATCGATATACATCTGAAATAGCATCTGCATCTAAGTGGTTTTTATCTAAAATATCTTTTAATAAGCCCGCATGGCTAACATCGAGTGTAATGGGTCCGACTTCAGCAATTTTCAAGGACCCTATCATGAGCTTAACTATCTCTATATCGGCCTCAACCCCTTGATGACCATAAATTTCTGCACCAAGTTGTAATTGTTCACGCGAAAATATTCCTGGAACGACTCTAGTTTGTAAAGTAGTCCCCGCGTAACAAAGTCTAGCGATATTTTGACGATTCAAAATGTGAGCATCAATACGCGCAACTTGAGTTGTCATGTCAGCTCGTAATCCTAAAGTCCTTCCAGATAATTGATCGACGAGCTTGAAGGTTTGAATATCCATATCACTGCCAGTGGCAGTCAATAATGACTCAATGTACTCCATCATCGGTGGGATGACGAGTTCATAGCCATAAGATTCAAATAAGTCCAAAATCTCCCTACGTAGAGATTCCACTAGGTTGGACTTACCAGGTAAAACATCTGCAATATTTTCAGGAAGAAGCCAACGATTCGTCATATCTTATTCAAACGACTTACTTATTTTTTTTCATAAATTTAAAGAAATCGTTATCTGGTGAAATAACCATGAGATCTTTTTTGTCTTTAAAGGATGCTTTATATGCTTCAAGGCTTCGATAGAACTGGGCAAACTGAGCATCACGAGAAAATGCTTCGTTATAAATAGCATTCGCCTGTGCATCACCTTGGCCTTTAATCTTCTGAGCTTCACGATATGCTTGCGCCAAAATAACATCTCTTTGACGCTCAGCATCAGCTCGAATCTTTTCAGACTCAGCTGCACCAGTAGAACGTAGTTCATTGGCTACACGTTTTCTTTCAGCTTCCATTCTTCTATATACAGAGTCACTAATTTCAGCGAGTAAATCGACACGTTTTAAACGTACGTCAACAATTTCTATACCGATATCAGATGTATCATCAGCAACTTTTTTCTTAATACCTTGCATAACCTGCTCGCGCTGTTCTGAAATTAATTCACGTACAGTACGTTTAGTGAACTCCTCATTAAGAGCAGACTTAACAAGTTGTGACAAGCGGTCTTGGGCTAAACGCTCATCACCTTTAAAACTAATAAAGAATTTACGAGGATCAACAATGCGCCACTTCACAAAAGAATCTACTAAAAGATTTTTCTTTTCAGAGGTAATAAACCGCTCAGCTTCAGGATTATCAATCGTCATAATACGACGATCAAAGAATTGAACATTTTGTAGTGGAGATGGCAATTTAATATTTAAACCCGGTTCTTCAACTACGCGTTTAATTTCTCCAAAAGCAAATACAACTGCAAATTTACGCTGATCCACAACAAATAATGTGGATGAAAGCAGATAAAAACCGGCGAGGATGAGGACGAGTATAGAGAGTATTCTTTGGTTCATATTATTCTTACCGTAGTTCTCTTTCACGACTTCTAAATGTTTCTCTTTTGTCGACTGGCTGATTATTAGGCTGAGCAGAGTTAACACCTAAATTAGAAGATGGATTTAGGGGAACGGTCACAGAA
>DAIQPR010000167.1:0-5003 GCA_036787315.1 Polynucleobacter sp.
TTATTCTATTACAAATAAACAAATTGTTTCAGATGGAATCACAAAAATGGTGCGTTAAAGCAATCTCATTAACCGACTTATCAGCATTGCCATCAGGTAATTGACGATTAATTTTTATGCTGTTGATTTTAGTCAGCGAAAGATTCTTATTTTCGCGAATGATGATTTTGCAATTTGGCATAGATAAACAATGTTCCCCCGAGGAAGCATTGATATTTTCTTTAGATAATTGGAGTAATCTTGCAAGTGTTGAACTTGTATCTTCTAATTGATTTGTTTCGAGGCTTATCTCGCTTAAGTGATTACTTAAATTAGGATGTTTTAAAACTTCATCAAACCAAAGAAATTGTGGCGTTAAATGCTCGCAAAAATAAATTCGTAAACCAGGTATTGGTTGGCTAGCAAATCGAACAGTATTAAATTGAGCTAATTCTTCTTTGCCATTTAATTGCGCTGGACGGGACAGTTCTTGAACTGGATTAGGAGAGAATCCACTTTTTTTGAGTGACTCATATGTTTCTAAAGCGTTATAAGATCTAAATACGAGAGCATCCAAACCCATGGGCAAATCAGCTATTTCTTTTCTTTGAGGAGTTGTTCCTTCCTCCCAACCAAGAACTTCTAAATAGGAACTTGATAACATGGCTAGCTGATTACAAGAACCAAGATTGTGCTTAGCCATTGGGGTTAATAAAAACCCTAGTGCCTTAAGTTTATTTGCAACAGGTAAGATTTTATCTCTAGCAATGATGACTAAATGATCGAATTCGTAAGGCATTTAAAGAACTTTTTAGAATTTAAGTAAGCGTTTAGAAACAAGTTTTCTAGAATTTAATTATAAGAGAGGTGTGAAGCTTATAGTTTATATTGACAATTCATTGTGAAGCCGAAGAAGGCTTTTAAATTGTTAAAAAAATATTTGAAATACATTAATTTTCTTTGGCTTAATTCATTAGATGTCTATTTTCCAAGCATCATAGCCGTAGACCCAATCAGAATCAGTTCGCTTACTCATCCATTGATTTTTATGAGAAGTCAGCTGAACTTCTGAGGTTCTTTCTTTTCGAATACTTTCAAATAGTTTGAAGGCTTCGGGAAAATTCTTATGTTTTTCTAAAACACGAGTAAGAATAGCTGCATCTTCAATTGCCATTGCTGCACCTTGTGCCATATAGGGAACCATTGGATGACATGCATCTCCAAGAAGGACAACTTGCTTATCACACCAGTTAGGTAGAGGATCGCGCTCATATAAAGACCATTTATGAACGTCAGGGCATGCTTCTAGAACTTTTTGTACTTGCTCATGAAATCCCTCAAAGGCTTTTCGCAGTTCACTTAAATCACCTTTTGCAGACCAAGACTCATTATTCCATTCTGGTTCAGGTACGCTTGTCACAAAATAAATCTCATCCTTTTTGGGAGTTACATAATAAATAACAATGTGACGATCTATTCCCCACCATTTAGTGCAATCATCGATGGTGTAACCATTCATCAGTTCTGCTGGAAAAGTAGTTCTGTAAGCTACTCTTCCGGTAAAGCGAGGCTTGTCGACACCTAACATTTGTTCACGAATTTTAGAATGTATGCCATCTGCTCCAATTAATGCATCTACTTCATAAATAGATCCGTCCTCAAATTCTAATTGAACGATTTCGTTAATCAGTTTGTATTCTTGCAGCTTTTTTTGAAGATGGATTGATTGAGGATTTACCTTAGATAAGATAGCTGCGTGTAAATCTCCACGATGTAATAAAAAATATGGTGCGCCATACTTTTGTTCAAAGCTTGATCCCAGAGCTAATTCGTATTTAACCTCTCCAGAATCCCACTCACGGTTATTCCAACTTTGGGGACAAAAGGCAATGCTCTTTAGTTCATCCTCTAAGCCAATATCCCGAAGCACTTTTACAGCATTTGCACTTTGTTGAATTCCGGCACCTACTCTAGCAAATTGGGTTGCTTGTTCAAAGACAGAAACTAGATAACCTCTTTTTTGTAATAGAGCTGCAAGAGTTAGGCCTCCAATTCCAGCTCCAATTATTCCTATGTGTTTTTTCAAGTTTGTTCCTTAATCAATTTTGATTTGACCTAGCTTAACCATATCTGCCCATTTTAAAATTTCAGCGTGAATAAATGTGCCAAATTGTTGAGGACTACTTGGTAAAGGTTCTGCACCAATTTTTGCAAATTGCTCCCTCACTTGAGGATCATTTAAAACTTTTACGATATCCACGTTTAATTTTTGAACAATTTCAATAGGCGTACCATTTTTTACAGAAATACCACCCCAAGAGTAAGCGTTGTAGTTTGGTAATCCAACTTCAGTAAAGTTAGGTAAGTTTGGTAATTGACTTAATCGTCCTGAGCTAGAGATAGCAAGGGGCTTTACTTTATTCGCTAGGATATGTTGCATTGATGTTGGGGCATCACTAAACATCATGTCTACATGGCCACCTAGTAAGTCAGCCATAGCTGGGGCACTTCCTTTGTAAGGAATATCTCGAATATTTACCTTAGCTTGCATTTTAAAAAGTTCTCCAGCAAGATATGTGCCGCCGCCATAACCTGAATGGCCAAAAGTTAATTTACCTGGATTTTCTTTTGCATATTTAATTAATTCTGGAATGGATTTTGCCGGAAAATTATTTCCAACAACCAAGATGATTGGATAAACAGCAGCTGAAGTAACTGGTAAAAAATCTTTTTCAATATTGTAGGAAAGATTACTTTTCAAGCTTGGAAGTACAGAGTGATGAATCACTGAAAAGAGGATTGTATAGCCATCAGCGGGCTGAGACATAACATATTCTGCCGAGATGACTCCGTTTGCACCTGTTTTATTTTCTACTATGACACTTTGCCCCCAAACATCACTTAATTTTTGAGAAACAATTCTGGCTGTTTGATCAATTGGGCCACCTGGCGCAAAAGGAACAATTATTTTGATTGGCTTGCTTGGGTAATTTTCTGAGTAGGATATCGAAGAGATTAAACTCAGAAAAAGAAAAATTATCCATGAAAAAAATTTCATGTTGCTTGTCTCCAATGTATTTTATATGACTTAATGTTACCTTAATTCAATATGCTTCTTGATGAGTTAAAGCAAAAAAGTAGTTTTAAAAGTAAAACTAAATTTGTTGAATTGGGAAATAAATTCTTAAGTTATCACAATTTTCTGTAATTAATAATTGGCAAGAAAGTCTGCTAGTTGCTTTTTTCTCTGAGGCTACAAATTCAAGCAATTGGTTTTCTATTTCATTGGGCTTGGTAAACATATCAGATTGGTTTTCATCGACGTACACATGACATGTTGCGCAAAGGGCAGCTCCACCACATTCAGCAATTACTTCTGAGAAACCATAATCTCGACATATATTCATAACACTTTTTCCTATTGGGGCATCAAGGCTTGTGGTTTGACCATTAGGATGAATAAAGTGAAGCTTTGGCATGGGAATTCCTCTTAGTTAAACTCGACGGACATTGTTTCGAAACCACGTAAGGTATTATGTAATAGTCGCTTTGGCTCGCCGGTAAAACGCATTGATTTTACCTTTTTTAACATAACAGTTAAAAGAGCATCTACCTCAGTTCTAGCAAGCATTTGTCCAACACATCCGTGAATTCCATTTCCAAAACCGAGTTGTCCTTGGGTGTTTCTTAATATATTAAATTCATTTGGATTTTCCCATTGAAGTGGGTCACGATTTGCTGATCCGAGCGACAGCATCACCTTCTCATTTTCTGGAAGTGTGAAATTTCCCAATTGAGTTTCCACTGTTGTCGTTCTAAAAAAAGTTTGGAAGGGCGATTCAAAACGTAATATTTCCTCGAATGCAGGTTTGATTAGTTGAGGGTTTTCTTTTAGTTTTTCCCACTGTTCTGGGAAAGAGATAAAGCTAAAGATAGCATTGCTAATGGCATGAGCTGTAGTGTCGATGCCCGCTGATAAAAAGGACCTAACTAAAGTTGTGGTTTCTGCCTCAGTCAAAATTCCTGAATCTGCTGCCTCATACACTTGAATACCTAAACCTGTTTTAGAGAGGTTGGCGCGTTGGCATACGCCATTAATCCATGGGATAACCTCTTCTGCATGAGACATCGCTTCCGCAAAGTAATCGTTTTTCGGCCCAATGGTATTAAAAACCATATTTCCGTAGAGGATCGCTTTCTCTCTCTCAAAGGGTGTAATACCGATAGCATCACCAAATACTTTTAAAGGATAAGCTTCCGAAAGATCTTTGACCACATCAAAACTTCTTTTTTCTAGCAGTTCATCTAACAAGCGATGTGCTTCTATTTCAAATTGTGCTTTAAGACCTCTTAAAACCATTGGTGATAGAACTTTACTAATGATTGCACGATTTCTTGTATGGTCTGGGGGATCAGTTTCTAATAGCATGCTTGGCACTCGCCAAGGAGCTTCCTTTTTAAAGTTGGAAATGCCAACACCTGCTCCTGAGCAAAATACTAAAGGTTGATTTAGGACTTCTTTGACGTATTGGTATTGTGTGACAACATAAACACCTAATTTATTGAGATAACAAACAGGTCCTAACCCTCTAAGTTTTTGATGAAATGGATAAGGATTGAATAAGTATTCTTTGGAAAACGGATCTATATCACTAGTGGGTAAACTGGTCGAAAGAGTTGTCATCAATTTTTATTCTATTATTTACACTGAAAAATACTTAAGTGCTTCTGAAAAGTAATTTCTTGGAAAAATACTATATCAGGTTTTTTTTGAAAATAAATTCATTTTGAATAAAAAGCTAGTTGATCGCAAAACCAATCCTAAACCCAACTTTGAGTCGAAATGAGAAATCAGTTATGTTTTCTTTTAGGGTTAAATGGTCTTTTTTCTTCGTAATTTTGCATAAATTAATAAAAATATTTTGATATTTGGGGAGATTGCTAAATTAATCAAGGGTAATTACTAGGGAAAAAATACCCAAACTCCTAATAAAATGGGTTTCTTGGAGAATATATGTCAATAC
>DAIQPR010000168.1:0-5000 GCA_036787315.1 Polynucleobacter sp.
ATTTCCCATTGGCTTGCTATGCAAACGTTAGGCAAGATCGAACTCGCTCGCCATCTACATGAATCGTACAAGCACCACAAACTCCATGCTCACATCCATAATGTGTTCCAGTAAGTCCTAACTCATGACGTAAAAAATCACCTAAAGTAGTTCTATACTCACAATCAGCAGAACGAGTCTGTCCATTTACATTGACCTCTATTGAAATTTTTTTACTTAATGGAAGTTGGGACATGATGTTCTATTTATTCCTTTCCAGATTCAATTTGTCGAATCAATAACTCACTTTGGCCTTGCATCAGATGTCTTCTCAAATCTGAACTAGCTGTGGGATCTTCTCTAACATCTACCGTATTCGCTAAATGACTAACATAGGCAATAGCATCTTGACTGCTTGCTAATTGCTCTGTAAATACTTGAGGAGTATCATTTATTCCACCATAAGCAAATGTCCAATCCTGATTAGTTTTCATCATCGCCACAGACACGACTGCAAAATCTCCGTGACGATAACCGTACTCAACAAAACCAAATTGAGCATTTTTATCTAATTTTGGAAAAACAACTTTTACTAAAATCTCGTCCATTTGACGATCAGTCTGTAATGCCCCAAGAAAAAATTCCTGTGCAGAAACTTTTCTTTGTTGGCGAGAGTTGGCAAGAATAACCCACCCTTTAAGAATAGATAATGCTAAAACCAATTCAGCACTAGGATCTGCATGCGCTATCGAACCACCCACTGTCCCTCGATTACGAATTGGTCGATGGGCAATCCATGGCATCATCTTTGATAGTAATGTATGTGCATTTGTATTAGATAAATAATCTTCAAGTCTAGATTGAGTTACAGCTGATCCTACTTCGATTAATTTATCATTCTCAACAATTGAATGCAGTTCATGAACCTCGTTAATGTCAATTAAAATTGCTGGAGTAGCAATACGCATAGCAAGCATTGGTACTAGAGTTTGTCCTCCAGCAATAATTTTTGCTTCTTCCCCATGCTTTGCAGAGAGCTGAACGGCATCGTGCAAAGACTTAGGTTGATAAACGATAAATGGCGCACTTTTCATGATTCACCCTTTATCTTTGTCTTCATCTTAGAAAGCCAGCTAGCCGATTTTTCACCTGCTTCTCTTGCAAGGGCCTTAAATAATTGATCGAGAACGATACGGATACTACTCTCTAAAAGTCTAGAGCCTACAGAGGCTAATTTTCCTGAAACTTTAGCTTGATAGTCATAGGACAATTGTGTTTTATCACCCACAATGCTCAAATTAACCTTACCTTGTCCTTTTGCAAATCCTAGGGAACCACGTCCCTCTCCCAATAATACAAATTCATTAGGCTGGTTGATTTCACTAATACGGAGTTTGGAGGTGAATTTTGCTTTAATAATTCCAATTCGAACTACCGCAATGCACTCATAAAGAATATCTGCGCCCTCACGAGTTTGAATAATAGATTCACAACCAGGTATTACATTTTTCAAACGGCTAGGATCAAGCAATACTTGAAAAATATTTTCTGGACTAGTACCAAATTCGATTTGTCCTTTTGCACCTAAAGGCATATCCTCACGGGGTGTAGACTTTTCAATCGCAATTGTTCTTGGTTCTATTTTTTTTGCTTGAATTAACCATTCATGAATGCGAGATGGAGTTGCAGGAAGACGTATATCATCAAACGCAATGGCATCAGCAATGGCATTTGCAATGCAAACAGGCGTACTCATATTGTTTCCCTCACCTAAGCCTTTTGCCCCTAATGGAGTGAAAGGACTTGGTGATTCCATATGAATAATTGTTGGGACTGGAATCTCCCAAGCAGTTGGTACTCGGTAATCTGCAAATGTGCCAGATAAAAAGTTTCCATCTGAACTGTAAACAAATTCCTCGAGCAATGCAGCACCAACTCCTTGACTAAATGCACCATATATTTGTCCATCTGCTAATGCTGGATTTAATATAACGCCAGCATCATGAACAGTAATGTATTCATCTATCTTGGCGGTACAAGTCATAGGATCTATTTCAATTCCACAGACATCTAAGGCAAAACCATATGCTACTGAGGTATTAATACGATCATTTTCATCTGTAGGATGTAGGGTAGGCGCACTCCAAAAAACTGTTTCACGCAGTGCAAGAGATTGATCTTCGCCAAGTGCTTGTGCAACTAATTCAGGAGCCCAGTGAAAGGATCCACAAACGCGTGAAAATGGAATACTTTGATTAGTCTTAAGGTCTGTGATTGCGTCATTTGCAAACAATAATGCATCATGGTCTGCATTTAAGGCATGTTGTGCATATTTAACAATACGCTGTTTTAGCTTATTTGCTGCTAAGTGAACAGTTCCAGCGACAGCGCCTGCAAAACGACTTGAGTAATTTCCAGCAGCTACCGACCAAGCATCTTTATGAGTATCAAAATCAACGTTCACCACAATTACATGTGGTGATATTCCCAAAGCATCTGCAACCACTTGACGGATGACTGTTTGATGTCCTTGACCTGCAGGAGCAGATGCAATGTTAACAAGCACTCCCCCCATAGGATCAATATTGATACTAACTGAAGTGATCGCCCCATTTTTAGGGCCTGCCTTATCACGCTGTTCCTTCGTCAGAACCGTTGCGATATATCCCATATTTGATATTGAAGGCTCTACTATGGAAGCATATCCAATTCCATACCATCTTCCCTCTTTTATAGCTTTTTCTTTTCGCTCAAGAAGATATTGGTATTGTGGCGATTTTTCTAGTAATGATTGTGCCAATAAATAATCGCCCGAATCTAATAAAGCACCTGCAGCAGCTTGATAAGGGAACTGATCTTTTTTTACATAATTTAGAGCTGTAATTTCAAAATATGATTTATTAAGATACTTAGCAATTTTTTGAACTAGGCGCTCAAGCGCAAAATAAACTTGTGGTCCACCAAAACCCCTTACTAAACCTGATGGAGTCTTATTAATAACAATAACTCGATTACGTACTAAAAGATTATCAATATCATAAGCACCAGTTAAGCATCCATGCATACGATAAAGAGTTGCTGGCTCTGGAGCCCTTAAATATGCGCCACAATCCTCTAGCTGATCATAATCAAGGGCTAAAATTCTTCCTTCGTTCGAAACTGCCGCTCTTATTGTGGTGGATCTTGCTGTTGCTGATGTTGCTGCGACTAAATGCTCCAAACGATCCTCAATGAACTTGACGGGTCTTCCTACTTTACGAGCAGCCAAACAGCACAAAATAATATAAGGCAGTGAGGATTGCTTTACTCCAAAGCTACCTCCAGAATCTGGCGGATATTGATGGCGTAACTTATTGGCAGGAACATTTAAGGCCATAGCCATTACAGTATGTAATGAAAAAGGTCCCATAAAATTCGAATGTACTTGATAGGACTCATCAGCTTGTGACCAACTTGCTATTACACCTGATGTTTCAATAGGGGTACACGAGTTACGAGGATAATCAATATCAATACTAAGGATATGATCCGCTGTTGCAAAAGCTTCTTCAGGATTTCCATAACGAAATGAACGATCCGATACACAATTACTAGGTGTTCCAGGATGCAATAGCGGTGCATCCTCTTGTATTGCTTTTTTTACATCGACTAATGCAGGTAAGCCCTCAAATTGAATGTCTACTAATTCAGCTCCATCCTCAGCTATTGCTCTAGACTCAGCAATGACCATAGCAATCGGCTCACCTACATACCTTACCCGATCCATGGCAAGAACCCATTGACGCATTTCTGATTTAACAGCTCCTAAGAGTGGCTTTGAAAGACGCTTAACGTCTTCAGGTAACAAAACTTCGTAAACACCTTTGAGAGCTTTCGCTTTTGATGCATCTATGGAAATAATATTTGCATGAGGCAATGGCGAACGGACTATTGCAGCATAAAGAGTTCCAGGGTGAATAGGTAAATCATCAATGTACCTTCCAGCACCTCTTAGTAGTGCTGAATCTTCAACGCGCTCTATAGCTTGACCCAAAAACGGAGAATTCAAACTGCCTCCAACAATGTTTATAGTGTCTAGAGTTTAATTCTTTGAGGGAATTTGTCTTTCTAAATTGTCTTCTTATTAACGATTAAATCCAGCCATTAACCAATTAGTCCGATTCTTTAAAAGGTACGCGCAGTTTTTTCAACCTGTCTACGATACAAACTTGGTACAACACCTTGGTGCTGTCTAAAAAAACGTGTGAAGTGACTCTGTCCTGAAAACCCTAATACATCACCAATTTCAACTAAGCTTACGCCTTCAGAAGCTAATGCGGAAAACGCAAAATCCATCTTAAAAACATTGGCATACAAGAGAGGCGATAAGCCAGTACATCTCTTAAATAATTCAAAAAAATGAGACCTTGATAAATTAACCGCATTGGCAATAGTAGATAAATCTTTTGGAAGATTCTCGGATTGTTGCATCATCTTCATAGCTTGACGAATTCTAGGATCCATATAGGCTAAATCACTATTCGGTAAGCGAATAATCGATGAGTTGATTACTTCTCTTGGGTCCACAAAAGAAAGGGTTAGATTCAATAATAAATTTTGTAAACGATCTGTCGTAATATCGTCCGACCACCACAACTCCATAACAACTTTTTCAATGGATAATTTTTGAGCTTCAGACAACTTAATCATTGATTCTGAAAAAAATCCAGGATGATTGCTATGAATAAAACTTTTACTAAAAGTTGCTAACCAAGATGGTTCCAAATAAAGCGCCAAGATGACTGTTTGACCTTCACCTTGAAGATCATGTAAATACGTATGCTCTTCCCAAGCATTTACCAATACAGCATTGTCATATGTCAATGGGCAATGTTGACCGCGAACTTTAAACGCCGTATCAGGACCTGAAGCTTTTATTAATAAATGGCAATGATGATGTGCATGAGAGACTAAAGGTCCATCCATCTCTAATAATGCAACACGACCAAAATCACCATGGAATAATCGAATGGGTATTGACA
>DAIQPR010000169.1:0-4981 GCA_036787315.1 Polynucleobacter sp.
CTATTAGACTTTAATATTTTCGTAATCAAGTAGTTATTTCACATATTCAAATCTAAAGCATGATTTATTCGTTACTAACTTTTACGATTTTCGCTTCAAGTCTTTAAAACACTTTATTTGTGCGTCAATTCCGGGTCATAAATAAATGCATCAAATTAGAGCTAAAAAGGACTTTGTTGGAACTGAACAAAGTTAAGATCTAAATTCATTACTTCATAAAGTCATACATGCAAATTCATCTTGAAAATACAAAAAATAAACCTAAGCAATTACGAGCTGAGGTTACCGCTACAAACATCATAGAATCGACATTACAAATTAGTCACGTTGATAAAATTCCTCTAGATAAGATTAGTATTTTAGATGTGGCAAAAAAATCAGGCTACTCCGTTGGTGCTGTCTATAGATATTTTAAAGATAAGAACGATATTCTATCCAAAATATATGGCTATTATCTTGGAAAAGTTCATAAATCTTGTGAGGAAAAATTGAAGCTGTTTCCCAATACTGGTACTGTGCGACAACTTTCAATATTGATTATTGATCACTACCTTGGGGATTTGCGACATAGAAATATTAATACTGTTTTAACTTTATATAAGGTTTTCATTCAAAATACTTCGCGACCAGAACAAATCTCCAACGCAATTGATGTTCTCATAAATCCGCTTAGCCAAATTATAAAGAATGACAAAACTGATACATTTAAACAACTTAATCATGACAAAATTAAAATCAACCTCCGAGGTTTGGCTCACATGCTTCGTTCAACCTATCTTGAACAAAACCCTTATTGGTTCACCTCAGAATACAGGGAATTCCTCATAGAAAATTGCGTATCGTTGTTTGGTACAGCTGATCATTAAATCTCATATTTAAACTCTAATTAGTCCTGTGAAAGAATTAGAACTAACCAAGATTAGAGGAGTCCAATTAATCGTTCTATTAAAACTGATACGAAGCATTATGGCTTTTGTACTAGCAGGTATTTTTTACTATATATCTTCCAACATAGATAGTATTGATTTCAATAATTCCTTTAAATTTCTATCTAATAATCAAGATGTTATTTTCTCTTTAATAATATCTTTTTTTCCGCCACAAAATAGCGAAGTATCTTTTTATATTGCATTAGTCTTTCTTTTCATTGGATTATTGCGCCTATTTGAATCAATTGGTCTTTTATTTGATAAATCATGGGCACTTTATAGTTCAATTGCAACTGGTGCCATTTATATCTCTTTGGCTACTTACTTACTTTATGAAAAATTTTTAATCGTAACATTCATATTTTTTGCGTTAAGTGCCTTGATCACCATATATTTATTGCATAGATGTATCAAGATTCATCAAGCCTAGTTTTATAAGCCCAAGTAATTTTCATGCTTAAAAATTTCTCTCGAAAGTCTTTAATATTTTTACTACTAATAGTAAATAATTTCACTGTTTATGCATTAGAAAATCAAAGAATTCATTATTCACAAAGTGGAACACTAGTTGCTGATATTTCGGCCTCAGAAGAGTCAGCATCTTATGGTTTTTTTGGATCTATATCTGCTTTAAGAGGAGAGGTAACTGGGGTTGCATTTGGTGATGGAACCAGCTTAAATCCAACTGTTGTTTCAAATATCCCAATCGGTTCCCCTACTTTAGGAACTGTTTCAGGAACTTTAAATATCAATGCCAATTTTTCACAAAAGTTTTCAGGATTTAATCTAATTAGTGGATATTCATTTAAAGATCAATTTTTAGGCGGGCGCTTTAACTTATCTACTGCAATTCCTATCTTGGATATAACTCGATCACCGAATATCACCTTATCATCAATTTCAGGTGCCACTTGTAGTAATAATCTACTAACTAGTAACCAGTGCTCCATCGCTTCAAATTCGATAGCACAAAAATTTATTACAAATTTAAATTCTGCTAATAGCGCCTCAGATTCTGGTGTTGGGGATTTGGTTACCGAAGTTAACTGGTCAAAAAATATCGATCGTTCTAAATTTTTTTTAGGATTTGGAATTACAGCCCCAACAGGCAGTTATAGTGTAACAACACCAGTCAATATCGGTTTGGGCTATTGGTCATACACACCAACAGTGGCTGTAATCTACAATGATTCCAAATTGGCATTGGCTGGGAGAATTTCTTATCAATACAATTCAACAAATTCCAATTCAACCTATAAAAGTGGTAATGTTATTATTACTGAACTAAGTGGTTTAACAAAAGTTCCCGAAGTGGGTATTTTTGGCATCAATACTATTCATGTTAATCAAGTAACTGATGACTACCTTGGAACACCTGTGTCCATATCAGGCTACCTCTATTCTGTTAATACACCCAACTCAGATGGCAATAGAATGCGTTACCTATCTTTTACACCTTATTATGCAATCCCATTACCAGAGACAAATTCCATAATAAGCTTCAGCTATACATGGAAGTCAAATACAGTATATTCCCAATTAAGTAATTTATTCTTAATTAAATTCTCCAAAAAATTCTAGTCATTACGTTATTCTGACTCATCACCTTTCGCAGACCATCAAACGGTACCGACCGACCATGATACAAAGTTTGAGGATGGGATTGACAACCATCACGATACCCCTAAACCTTAATGTAATGTCGTGTTAAACACGACACTAGAGCTGGGGATAACAGTACTAATGAGTTCAAGCGCCTAGTTAATGGACGGTTAGCTTTGAGGATTGATCGCTTGAGTAATTTGCTGTTGTGCTCTAGTTATTTTCTGCCTAGCACGTTCAGCTCGAACTGCCTGTTGATCTCGTTTTACGCGATCCTGCATGGACTTTATTCTTGCTTGATCAGGGGTTAAGGGTTTGATTGTTTCAGCCTCATTGACCTGAACTGGTGAAGATACTAGAGAATTTATTCCAAATTGATATTGAAGAATAAGTCGTGCATGTAAGGAACAGTCAGCAAACACTGCCATTTTGACGGTTTTACCTTTGATACGCACACTGGCTAGATATTTGTTCATGCAATTATTTAGCCTAATTTATGCAACAGACCAAAATCAAGCGTCCCATTATGGGACGCTTGTGTACTTACCTTTTGAAGCCCGACCTTAAACTGGCGCTTGCTGTTTCAATCTGAGTATCAAGCTCCCCTGCTTCAACAGCCTGTTTGACTGTTTCTAGTGCCCGAACCAAATCTTCAGCACTGGCCACTTCTACACTGGGTTTACCCTTGGCTAGTTCAATCGTCCAAGATCCGTAACGCACTGAAAAACAAACTTTGCCTGAATCAGCGACGAACCACCAAGGTTTAATACGTTTAGGAACTTCAACCTGCTTGCGAAAACCAGTGTCAGCATCTTTGACGCTACGGTACTTGGTAACTACGAATGGTTGACCGCTAATCTGACTTTTGGCTAACTGGATCTGCTCCCACAGTTTGGTTGAAAGTTTATTTCTGCGAACCACGATTGCTGGTTGATGTAAGGGCTTCTTTGTTGCTACTAGTTTTAATGTACTTAATGTGCTCATCGTTTTCTCCTATAAGTTAATGGGCACACTTAATTTATATTCGGAAATTCGGTTTGGACAACCGATTTCTGCCTGATGTTGCCAAGATCAAAAGATTTGAACCAGATTTTTATCGGGTTTTATTTGGTTTAGCTAAATAACTATGAAAGCAGATCATAGGAAAGCTCTGTTTTCAACCATCACTACTGAAACGAGCTGCGACACTCTTTTGTTATGTCGCCCTAAAGCTGGACATTGGTGTCGCAGTCATGGAACTTCTGAGCAGTAGCAGAGACTTGTATTCACTATCCTTGACCGGACGCTATTAGCCTTGCAACCTAATTGAAACAAGTATATGTATTCAGCACAAAGACGATAGCCCAGCTATAGCGTCACGAGCAAGCTCTGCTTACACAGTAACTTGCGAATAGTACAAAGGTAGCCACTTATGCTTTTGTACATAGATTGCGTTTCAAGCCGCACATAAAAGGAGACCGCGAAACCGCCCTTACCAATTTGGTTGTGCCCTAAGTGGTGTAGTAAAGAACTCAGCGAAAGATTCTTTTTACTTACACTGTGCCTTTTGCTTAAGGCTCAGTGTAGGTTGAATCTAGCGAAAGTTCTTCAAAAGCATTCAAATTAATAAAAGACTTAAAAAATGTGATGAGCGTAAGCGAAATCACGAGCGAACGTGTTCGCTCCTATATGTAATCAAATACCTCGTATAAGCTGAGAACTTCCTGAATCGAATATCTAAGTAGCTGAGATATAAATAATTGCTTACAGGGCTTTTAAACAAATCTTGGTATTTCTGTAGTCTAAATGCCACAGAATGAATAGATAAATGGGTTTTTCTAAAAACCAAACAAAATAATGAAAATATTTGTTTTGTGATGTAAGTCATTGATTCTTGGAATAACCCGATGATTAGCCATACTTTATCTGTTCGGTTGCTCAAACCACATCAAAGAAAACACACTATAGCTCTGTAATTATTATTTTTTAAGGAGCAATAGAATGGCACAGGCAAAAACATTCACAGATAAAGAAATTCGTAGGGTTTTAGATTACATCGCAACAAGACCACATGCACTCAGAAATAGAGTCATGTTGCTGATGACATTTCAAGTGGGATGTCGAGTGGGAGAGGTCGCCCATATTAAGCTAGGTGATGTAATCGATTCGGACGGACAAGTCAGAGATGAGGTTCGATTGTCACCAGAGCAAACCAAGGGTAAACATGCTCGCACTTTATTTCTCAATGAACGTATTCGTAGAGAACTAGAGGAATACATTAAAACGATTCGTCATCAAGATCTTGAAAAGCCCTTGTTCTTTACTCAGAAGCGATATGGATTTACGCCAAACACATTGGCTCAGCACTTTTTCCATTTATATCGCAATGCCGGTATTGACCATGCCAGTAGCCATTCGGGAAGAAGGACGTTCATTACCAATTTGGCCAGTCGGGGCGTCGGGGTTAGAGT
>DAIQPR010000170.1:0-4956 GCA_036787315.1 Polynucleobacter sp.
GGCGGCGGTTACGGCGGCGGCGGTGGTGGCCGACGTGAAGGCGGTGGCGGTTATGGCGGTGGTCGTCGTGATGGCGGCGGCGGCGATTTCCGTTAATTAAATAATGAGCGGCTAATAACCGCGTTTCATTTAGTTTATTAAATAAACTAGACAATAGAGGATGCTGTTTTTACAGTATCCTTTTTTTTCACTTTTTGCCAAATACAACTTTTACATTTCCTGACAAATGCATATGCCTCTCTAAATTGTCGTATTCCATAGAGTCTGCGGATATGGTTTGTAAACCTCTAGTTATTTCTACCGGCAAATTTGAATAGACTCTCTCGAGGTCTGAATTTATTTGTAAGTACTCACTTTTTATTCTAAGTGTAATTGGTGAAGACTTTGTTGTAGACCAGTCCTGTTTTACCAGTTCTACATTTCCTTTCAACTCGATCTGTGTTGCGTCTGCGTTACTAATCGCTACATTTGCAACAGCCTCAGACTTTTGTAAGCTCTTTGTATTTGACATAGACTGTCCATAAAGATGGGGGCCCTCAATCTCTAAGTTGTCTGTATCTGCAAAATGTCTTGCGTATCTTCCCAATATATGGGCCTTGATATCACCATCCGGTTCATAAGTTGTAACGGCAAATCCCTTCATAAAATAATCTTCTATATGGGCACGCGGTAATACAACTTCTTTTTTGATTGCTTTTGGCGTTACCTGTAATAACCAATATGTAAACATTGCAAATATCAACATCAAAAGTACCGGAAGATAACTACTTACCGTATCCCAAAATCTCTTTAACGTTTGAATTGCTTTCATTTAAACTTATTACTAACTAATCGATACCGAGGGCAGCATCAAGAAACGCGTTGTATTTCCCTTTTGCAGTCAACAGTAAATCACAAACATCTCTCAGCGCACCATCTCCGCCCCTTTTGGGACTGATGTAATTCACTCGTGTAAGTACTTCTTTATGCGCATTGATAGGCGCACTAGAAAACCTGCTTTTTATAATGACTTGCAAATCGGGCCAATCATCTCCCATACTAGCAACCTCATGCCAAGCTACATTAAAGTGTTTTAAGACATTTTCAGCAATTACAATTTTTTTATCAACACCCATATGGACGTGCTCAACACCTAAGTCTTTGAGCCTTTTTTGAACATGTAAACCACTACGTCCTGAAATAACCACTGGTGTTATACCAATCATTTGTAGCCATTTAATCCCCTGACCATCTAAAACATTAAACTGTTTCAAAGATTCATGGGTTTCTGAGAAAATCAATCGGCCATCGGTAAACACTCCGTCAATATCCAAAAACATCAATCGAATATCTAGGGCTCTTAAAAGGTTTTCTGGACTGTACATATCAATAGTTCTATATTACTTTAGCACGCATCAAATCGTTCGTATTCAATGCACCTATCAACATATTATTTGAGTCCACGACAAGTAAAGTATTTATTCTCAATTGTTCCATCATTCCTACAACGTCGACTGCCAATGCATTTTGAGAAATAGTTTGCGGCTCTTTTTTAATAACATCTTTTGCAAATAGTTCTTTTAATGAGACTCCTTTTTCTATTAAGCGTCGTAGATCACCGTCAGTAAAGATACCACATGGATGTCCATCTTCATCTACAACAGCTGTAGCACCAAGACCTTTGCTACTCATCTCCCTTAACAGCTCATTCATAGTTGCCGTCAAAGATACTTTTGGAACCATTTCATTTTTTCTCATAATGTCACTTACATGAGTCAAAAGTCGACGTCCCAATGCTCCAGCAGGATGAGACTGAGCGAAGTCTTCGGATTTAAAACCTCGCGCATCCAATAGGGCTACTGCCAATGCATCCCCTATCGCCAATTGGGCAGTTGTACTTGCAGTTGGGGCTAAATTTAACGGACAAGCCTCTTTCTCAACGCTGCAATCAATTGAATAATTTGATTCTTTGCCTAGTGTTGAGTTTAAATTGCCAGTGATAGCTATCAACGCAACACCTAGCCTTTTAACAAGTGGAATTAATTTAGTAATTTCTTCTGTTTCACCGCTGTTAGATAAAGCAAGCACGACATCTTGAGCCGTAATCATCCCCATATCTCCATGACTTGCTTCCGCTGGATGTACGAACATTGCAGGAGTTCCGGTTGATGCTAAAGTAGCCGCTATCTTTGAGCCTATGTGACCACTCTTGCCCATACCCATTACAACAACGCGACCCTTAATATTTAAGATTATCTCAACGGCATTCACAAAACTCTCACCCAATTTTTGTTGTAATGCCATTACAGCTGTAGCCTCAATCTGAAGAGTTTCAATCCCTAATCTTAGTATTTGTTCTCTGGTCATAGTTAAATTCATCTTCTTATTTGATCTTAGTTTACAGCATCAAAAAATTGTTTTACTTACCAATACAAAAGCTCGAAAATATCTCGCCCAACAAATCATCACTCGAAAACTCACCCGTTATTTCACTTAAACTATTTTGAGCAAGCCTTAACTCTTCAGCAATTAACTCTAGAGCAGGTGATTGACTTACGAAACACAACATAATTTTTTTAATGTTCTGATCTATCTGCTTCAAAGAACTTATATGTCTTTGCCTAGCTAAATATATGTTTTCCAAAGACTCTTGTCTCCAGCCCGCTAGACTTAATAACTTAGACGTTAATTCTTTTAAACCCGACCCCTCTTTTGCCGAAATAAATATACCTTCAGGTTCGTTTTTCATCGCCTCTTTAGATGTCTCTTTATTAATCAGATCAGATTTGTTATAAACATGAATTATTATTTTTTCTGAAACTCCTCTTTCCTTTATCGCGTTGATTATCCATTCATCTTTTTCTAAGTAAGTCGTATCATTTTTTCGAGTTAAATCGTGTACATGCAATAAAACGTCCGCTTCATCTATTCTCTTCCAAGCTCTTTCTATACCAATTTTTTCAACTTCATCTTCCGTATTTTCGCGAAGTCCTGCCGTATCTGATAAGTGAAATGGCACTCCTTCTATTGCAATAGTCTCGTTCAATACATCTCTAGTTGTTCCCTCAATGCTGGTTACAATTGCAATTTCGTCACCAGATAATGCATTCATAAGCGAGCTTTTTCCTGCGTTGGGTTGACCTGCTATAACAACATTGACTCCCTGACGTAAGACTTTTCCTTGTTCGGTTTTTTTTAAGATACTTATTAAATTTTGTTCTATTTCTTGAACAAGACTATTCGCATGGTCTGATTTAATAAAATCTATTTCTTCTTCAGGAAAATCAATACTTGCCTCGACCAACACTCTCAAATGTATAAGCCTGGCTTTAAATAAGTTTATATCTTTTGAAAACTCACCCTGCAAAGACCTTATTGCGCTTTTGGCTGCTAGTCTAGTACTAGCAGAGATTAAATCCATTACAGCCTCTGCCTGCGTTAGATCCATTTTAGAGTTAAGGAACGCTCTCTCCGTAAACTCTCCAGCTTGCGCTATCCTTATTCCGTCCAACAAAGCAGTTCCATCTGCACCTATTTGTCGACCTAATTCAATACACCGCTCTTGGATCATGTTTAATAAAACTGGCCCTCCATGTCCTTGCAGCTCTAAGACATCCTCACCTGTATAACTATTAGGAGCTTCAAAAAAAATAGCAACTAACTGATCGATAACCGAATGACTGGCATCCTTTATCTCACAAAGCGTTGCTACTCGTGGCCTTAATTTTTTGTTAAAAAGGATTTCAGTAAATTTACTTAATTTAGGGCCGCTGATCCTAACTATACCAACAGCACCTACACCGGAGGCTGTAGCAATTGCAATAATGGGCTGGTTTTTTTCAATCATAAGTGAATTTCTACCAAACCCTATTATTTTTACTTATTTAACACACCTAGTTTTTTATTGATTATCCACTGCTGCGTAATTGACAAAATGTTGTTGGTCAACCAGTATAAAACCAAACCTGATGGAAAGAAAAAGAACATAACGCTAAACGCAAGTGGCATGATCCACATCATTTTGGCCTGAACAGGGTCTGGTGGTGTTGGATTCAACCAAGTTTGCAACAAAGAGGTTCCTGTCATAATAAATGGCAAAATAAAGTATGGATCCGGCGCTGATAAATCGTGGATCCATCCAAGCCAAGGAGCATTTCGCATTTCTACTGTGGATAACAAAACCCAATACAAAGCGATAAAAACTGGGATTTGAATCACAATTGGCAAACAACCTCCCATTGGATTAACTTTTTCTTCTCTATAAATCCTCATCATTTCTGTTTGAATTTGCTGTGGATTGTCTTTAAGCCGCTCCCTCATTTCCATGATCTTAGGGTTTATTGCCTTCATTTTGGCCATGCTCTTGTAAGCCTGTGCATTTAGCCAGAAAAATGCTGCTTTAAGCAACACCACCAAGGCAACAATCGACCATCCCCAATTTCCTAGAAATCCATATAGTTTGTCTACTAGCCAATAAAGTGGTTTCGCCAATATCGTAAGCCAACCATAATCCTTTACCAACTCCAATCCTGGATATATTGCTTCAAGTGTTTTTTCTTCCTCTGGTCCTACATATAGATGCGCCGATAAAGACTCGCTTGATCTTGGAGCAACCTTTGGAAACTGTCCGATCATTCCAACTGAATATAAGTTTGTATCTATTTTCTTAGCAAAATAGTTTCTCGACATATTGCTTGGCAACAACCAAGCACTGACAAAGTAATGTTGAACCATCGCAACATATCCTTCATTAGATTGTTTCTCAAAACTTGTTTTATCTTTATCTATATCTTTAAACTCAATTTTTTGATACTTTTTTTCTTCAGTATATATAGCTGGCCCGGTAAATGTTGAATAAAAAGATGATTCTCCCTCTGGCTTATTACCGTCTCTCATTAATTGCACATACAAAAGTGGAGCAACTTCTTTATCAGTTTTGTTAACTACAGACTGATTTACGATGATGTCATATTTGTT
>DAIQPR010000018.1:0-22762 GCA_036787315.1 Polynucleobacter sp.
AAATAATACGCTGTAGTTACAAATTGGGACTTACAGTAAAGTTTACCCCTAAATTTTTATCTTTTTTGTTTAATTTGAGGAATACTTATGGTCGTCATTCGACTTGCACGCGGTGGTTCAAAAAAGCGTCCTTTTTATAGTGTTGTTGTTACAGATAAGCGTAATCGTAGAGATTCTAATTTTGTAGAGCGTTTAGGTTATTACAATCCTAGAGCTGTTTCTACAGAACAAGCTTTCCGTATTGCACAAGACCGTTTAACGTATTGGTCTGGTGTTGGTGCTGAAATGTCTCCTACAGTGAAGCGTTTAATCAAACAACATTCATCAAGTAATTAATCTAGTGGGGGGAACCCCACTTTGAGGCGCCGTCATTATGACGACTGAAAATCAAGATTTAATTGAAGTCGGCACGGTGATTGAAGCCTACGGTATTCGTGGCGCTCTCAAAATAAGACCTTTTTCCGATGATCCAGTAGCTCTTCTCTCAGCTAAAGAAATTTGGCTGATTAATGAGCGTGCGCCCGAAAAAAATCGTGACTTTCAGGTTTTTCGAGCTAAAGAGCATAGTGGAACTGTTATCTTAGAGTTAGTCGGTCTTACGGATCGTGAAGTAGCCTTAAGCTATAAATCAAATACCGTTGCCGTTTCTCGTTCAAAATTTCCGAAGTTACAAGACAATGAGTATTACTGGGCTGACTTAATGGGTGCTCAAGTACATAATCTTCAACAAGATTATCTTGGGGTCATTCAAGAGTTAGTCGACAATGGGGCTCAAACAGTTCTTGTTATTCAGGATGATCAAGAAAAAAAATACCTTATTCCATTTGTGGGTGTTTTCATCATTGACGTTGATTTGGAATCAGACATCAAGAAAGTTGTTGTTGATTGGCAAAAAGATTGGTAGAGAAATAAAACATGCGATTTGATGTCATTAGTATTTTTCCTGAGATGTTTCAAATCATTCATCAAGGTGGGGTAGTTGGGCGCGGTTTGCAACAACAACTATTTAGTTTAAATACTTGGAACCCAAGAGATTTTGCCTCCGATCAGCGTAAGACGGTTGATGACCGTGCTTATGGTGGTGGGCCTGGAATGGTGATGATGGTTGAACCTCTTGAAAAAACAGTCAATGCGATTAAAAAAGATGTTCCAGAGCATGGTCCTGTCATTTTCTTATCACCTCAGGGTAAAACTTTTCATCAAGATTTAGCCAAGGAACTCTTACAAAACCCACAAATAACATTGATATGTGGGCGATATGAGGCCGTTGATCAAAGATTTATTGAAAGAAATGTTGATTTAGAGATTAGTTTGGGTGATTTTGTGCTCTCTGGAGGCGAAATTGCAGCAATGGCCATAATTGATGCTATGGCTAGACTGCTACCGGGGGTGCTTGGGGACTCAAATTCTGCGATTCAAGATAGTTTCATGAATGGCTTATTGGATTGCCCACATTACACTCGTCCGGAAAATTATGATAATTTTCGCGTTCCAGAGGTGCTTTTAAGTGGAAATCATGCCATAATAGAGGGCTGGCGTCGAAAAGAATCTTTATTGGCGACATTAAAGCGCAGGCCAGATTTAATCGAAACCGCGCGTAGAAATGGGTTGTTAAGTACCGAAGATGAAATATTTTTGAGTCAAATTGGTTCTTAGCAGTTTTTAAAATTCGTATCCTCTTTCAGGTCCAATACAAAAATTGGGATAAACGCTGAAATGATGCATAAGGAGTTAAGATGAATCTCATCGCAAAAATTGAGCAAGAAGAAATTGCTCGCCTAACGGCAAACAAAGTTATTCCTGAATTCGCACCTGGCGATACACTTGTTGTAAACGTCAACGTGGTTGAAGGTAATCGTAAACGTGTACAGGCTTTTGAAGGTGTTGTGATTGCAAAACGTAATCGTGGCCTCAATTCAAGCTTTATCGTACGTAAAATTTCATCTGGTGAAGGTGTTGAAAGAACATTCCAAACATACTCACCGCTTATCGCTAGTGTTGAAGTGAAGCGTAGAGGTGATGTACGTCGTGCGAAACTCTATTATCTTCGTGAGCGTTCTGGTAAATCAGCTCGTATTAAAGAGAAATTGGTTTCACGCAAAGTTAAAGAAGAAGCAGCAAGTTAATATAGTTGCTTCAATAGAAAGGCCAACCACTATCTGGTTGGCTTTTTTTATGAGTTTCACTGTATGATAAAAATATAAACATCATCAGCAAACTTAATTCATTCGAACATAAAACTCTACGCTTATAATCAATTTATGCAAAGACGCATTCCTAAGTTCGATCCGCAAATGGTTCCCATACAAATGGCCTCTTTAGATGCCCCTGCGGTACCTTCTGATGTATTGAGTTCAGACGGTTTAAGAAACCGTTTTATACAAAGTAAAGCTTGGGAACCAGAAATTACAGATGAATCCAGAAAATCCATTGAGTATAGTGAGGGTAAGGGAAAGCGAATTGCTGCGGTATTGATACCGATTGTTCAAAATGAAAATCATTTAAGTATTTTGTTGACCAAAAGGGCAGATCACTTAAATGATCATGCAGGTCAAATTAGCTTCCCAGGTGGTCGTAAAGAGGATACTGATCTAGATATTAAGCATACTGCACTGCGTGAAGCGCATGAAGAAATTGGTTTAGCGCATCATTATGTAGAGCCTTTAGGTTTACTACCGGATTACTTTACGATTACTGGATATCAAGTTACGCCTGTTGTTGGTCTTGTTCAGTCAATCGATGAATTAAGTCCTGATCCCAATGAGGTGGCAGAAATTTTTGAAGTACCTTTAGCTTTTTTAATGAATCCTGCCAATCATCAAGTTAGGGAATGGCGTGGAGAAGATGGGTACAGAAAATTTTATGCAATGCCTTATGAATCAAAATTTATTTGGGGTGCAACAGCGGGTATGTTACGTAATCTATATCACTTTTTAAGAGCTTAAAAAATGACCTTTTTTTCAGTTTTATTAAGTCTGATGTTGGAGCAATATAGACCTGTCAATGAGAATCATTGGACACAGAGATTGATGCGTTATTGGATTGATAGGGTGCCTAATTATTGTGATACTGGTGAGATAACATCAGCGAAGGTTGCGATTATCGTTTTGATACTTCCCCCGGTATTACTCGTGTTAATGATTCACTTGTGGCTTATTTATCAATTACCTTTATTGGCTCTTGCATGGAATATATTGATTGTTTATTCCTTTATGGGGTTTCGTCAATTTAGTTTCCACTATCGAAATATTCAGGTGGCTCTACAAGAACGTCGTATTGAAGATGCGAAAGAGGAGTTATCAAAGTGGGTAGGTCCTAGTCTTCAAACACAAACAATGACTGAAACCGAAATTGTGCGCCACACCTTGGAAAGGGCGATTTTGGCGGTTCATTCAAATGTCTTTGGAGTATTCTTTGCATTTTTACTACCGATTGGTCCAGCTGGAGTGGTTTTATATCGTTTAACCTTCATGGCTGAGGAGCGTTGGAAATTTGGTATTGCTAGTCCTAAGCTTATTGAAATGATCCAGAAGTTTCGCTATGTCATTGATTGGCTTCCAACCAGGTTAACTGCCATTGGATTTACTATTGTTGGCAACTTTGAACAAGCTGCTTATGCATGGCGCTATCATCAACAAAAATGGGATACTCAATCAAAAGCAATTTTGATTGGCACTGGTGGCGGAGCTCTTGGAGTCCAGTTGGGTGAGCCTTTACCTCAAGTCTCAAGTAGGGAGGCTTTGCGACTAGCTGAAACTGGTGAGATTCCTGTTCAAGAGATTGGTTTATTGCCTGTCCCTGCCCATTTATCTTCTGGCGCTAGCCTTGTATGGCGTGCAGTAGTCTTATGGATGATTCTTCTTGCGATGCTTTCTATAGCAGTTTGGATTGGGCAAATTTAATTTTAATGCCCTTGCGTCTGAATGATTGCGTTTCGACTTTCATGCAGTAATTGATGAAAAAGCTCTACTCTTGATTGCGCGATATCACCTTTATCCACAGCAGCCATAATGGCGCAATGCGGTTCTTGTCGATGAGTGCAGTTATGATATTTACATGTCCCTAAATATGGTCTAAATTCTGAAAAGGCATGTTGTAGTTCACTCTCTGATAGATGAGCTAATCCAAACTCCTGAAAACCAGGAGAGTCGATCAGAGCCCCTTGTAAATTATCTTTTAAGCCCCATTCAGGAAGATCATAGAAGCGACAAGCTGTAGTTGTATGTTTACCGGTATCTAATTTTGTGGAATGTTCACGTGTCTGAGCTATAGCACTTGGGATCCAGTAATTGAGTAGGGTTGATTTACCCATGCCGGATTGTCCGACTAATACAGAAACTTTACCTGCTAAAAATGGTTTTAAAGCATCTAGGCTTAATGAATTGTATTTGGCAGAGATTTCATGAACAGGTATTCCTAAATCTAAATAAGGCTTTAATAACTCTCTCGCTTTTTCTAATTTATCGCTGATATCTGTTTTGTTCAAAAGAATACGTAGTTCGATACCCTCATGATTTGCTGCAATAGCCGCACGGCCCAATAGATCTGGCGAGAAAGCTGGTTCTGTAGCTAATACTAATAAAATTTGATCGACATTAGCTGCTATTGATTTTGACCTAAATGCATCCGAACGAAACAATAGATTTTTTCGGGGCAATATTTTTTCAATAACAGCTTGGTTGGGAGATGTTATTTGTATTTCTAGTAAATCGCCAACAGCAACTTCGTGTTTTTTTCCGCGGGATTTAACTTCAATTAAATCTGGGTGGTTTGGATTTTTATCCAAAGGTCTTGCTAAATAATTTCTGCCAAAAGAAGCAATTAAAAGTGCTTTTAAACAGTCATTTAGCAAGATTTTTTCCCATATTAAGTTTGTGAGTTCGCTAGTTGACTCAAGTGAGCGATTCTAATTGGAGCGGGTGGGTGTGAATCATAAAATGCAGAATATAAGTGATCTGGCGTTAATGTAGCTGCGTTATCTTGATATAGCTTAATGAGTGCTGAAATCAAATGTTGGGCATTTGTTTTTTCTGCAGCAAAAGCGTCAGCTTCAAACTCATGTTTTCTAGATAAAAGGCTACCAATTGGTGTAATGAAGTATGTGAAAACTGGGATAACTAGCATGAATAATGAAAGGGCTAAACCTGCATTATTTCCATCAATTTCTGGGAACACGCCTAGACTCTCATAAAACCACAGTTGCTGTGAGAGCCAACCTAATAATGCAAGACCGAGTAGGCTCATTACAAAAGTCATGATCATTCTTTTACGAACGTGATTTTTCTTAAAATGACCGAGCTCATGGGCTAATACTGCTTCAATCTCACTCGGGCTTAATTTTTCAATGAGCGTATCAAAAAATACGATACGTTTATTTTTTCCAATCCCGGTAAAGTAGGCGTTGCCATGAGCACTTCTTTTACTGCCATCCATCACGAACAGTCCCTTACTCACAAAGCCACATCGGTCCAAAAGTGATTGGATTGAGTTCTTGAGTGGACCTTCTTCTAAGGGTTTAAATTTGTTAAATAGGGGCATGATAAGAACGGGTGCGATCCATGTGGCTAGAACGATAAATGCCACTAAAAATAGCCACGCATATAACCACCAAAAATTTCCTGCTTCTTGCATGAGTGAGAGAACTACCCAAAGGAGTGGTACGCCAATTAAAAGACCGATGATAGAGCTCTTTAAAAAGTCCATCCAGAATAAACTTTGCGTCATTCTGTTAAAGCCAAATTTTTGTTCTAATCGAAATTGTTTGTACCAAGAAAAAGGTAAATCAATAAGGCTTGATAAAAAACTAATTGAAAGTATTAGAGCAATTTGTTGCCATACTCCTGGATTAAAAATCTCAAGAAGCTCTTTATGAATCACAAATAAAAAACCTAAAAGCGTTAAAGCTATTAATAGGCTTTGAGAAAAAAAAGCTTCTAGACAAGAAATTTTTAATTTTGAAACGGTGTAATTAGCTGCCTTTTGATGGTCTGCCAAACTGATCGTTTGTTCAAAGCCTTTGGGGACCATATCTGCATTTTTTCGGGCAGACTGAATTTGTCTTTGAGCGAGGAAAAACTGAGTAAAAAGACCCAGTAATAAAAAAGCGAGGAAAATATAAGTAAATATCATTTGTTAATTATAGAAGCGAGAGCAGATTTGAACACAGAACTTAAAAAAGACCGTTTAGTTTGGTTGGATATGGAAATGAGTGGGCTTGATCCTGAAAAAGAAAGAATTCTTGAATTAGCAATGGTGATCACTGATGGAGAGTTGAATATTATTGCTGAAAGTCCTGTTTTAGTGATTCATCAAGAAAAATCCTTGTTAGATTCCATGGATGCTTGGAATCAAGGAACACATGGCAAGTCTGGCTTAATCGACAAAGTTTTAGCTTCAGAAACGACAGAAGCTCAAGCTGAGGCAATATGCTTAGAATTTTTAGCTCAGCACGTAAAGTCTGGTATTTCCCCAATGTGTGGCAACACCATTCATCAAGACCGTCGTTTTATGTCTCGTTATATGCCTAAATTAGAAGCTTATTTTCATTATCGAAATATTGATGTTTCTACAGTCAAAGAGCTATGTAAGCGTTGGCAACCAGATGTTGCTAAAAACTTTACAAAAAAACAAGCGCATACAGCGTATGCGGACATCATTGAATCTATCGAAGAGTTACGCTACTACAGAGATAACTTCTTTCGGAGCCCGCATAGCTGAATGCATTTTATGAAATCACGATTTAGGCTTTAAAGCTGACTTAGGTCTAAACGCTTTAATAACTGTTTCGTTGGTTTCGATATAGGGACCTCCTATAAGGTCTATACAGTAGGGTATGGCAGCGAATATGCCTGAGGCGAGTACTTTCCCTTCCGCATCTTTAAGACCCTCTAGGGTTTCAGAGATGGCTTTAGGTTGACCTGGCAGGTTAACGATTAAAGCGCTATGCCCTTCAATTTCTCTTAACGCTCCTACTTGGCGGGATAGAATTGCTGTAGGAACAAAACGTAGGCTGATTTGGCGCATTTGTTCGCCAAATCCTGGCATTTCTCGGGTCGCAGCTGCAAGAGTAGCCTCTGGTGTAACGTCCCGTCTTGATGGTCCTGTACCGCCGGTAGTCAAAATCAAATGGCAGTGCTCTTTATCCACCAGTTCAATGAGCGTTTGGGTGATTAATTCTTTCTCATCGGCAATCAATCTTGTAGTCACTGTAAAAGGTGAGGCAATTGCACCTTTTAACCAGTCTTGGAGTGCTGGAATACCGAGATCTTGATAGACACCAGAAGAAGCTCTATCAGAAATTGAAACGAGTCCAATTTTTAAATGTGTTGTGTTTAATTCAGATATTTGAGTATTTGACATGGTTAATTTGAAATTTAATACAAATAATCGCTATGATAAGGGAATGACAAATAAAATTTTTACATATTCAGCTTTTGAATTTCAAGAAATCGTTCAAGATGCTTTAAATCAAGCCCTTAAATTAGGTGCCAGTGATGCCGCTGCAGAGGTTTCAGAGGGGCATGGACTATCTGTTTCTGTTCGCAAAGGCGAGGTAGAGACGATTGAGCGAAGTGTTGATAAATCCATGGGTATTAGTGTTTATATTGGGCATCAGCGCGGAAACGCTAGCACCAGTGATTTTTCAAAAGAAGCCATTGAACGCACCATTCAAGCTGCCTATGATATTGCGCGTTATACAGCACCTGATCCATTCTCGGGTCTTGCTGAAGAGGAATTACTAGAGAAGAATCCTAAGGATTTAGATTTATATCATCCATGGGATTTGTCTGTTGAGGATGCGATTCAAATTACGAAACGTGCTGAAGCCGCAGCCTTTTCAGTAAGTTCTTTAATTACCAATAGTGATGGCGCTTCAGTTGCTGCTAATCAAAGCCATTTCCAAATGGGGACTACAAGGGGATTTTTGGGCGGGTATCCAGTCTCACGTCATTACATATCATGTGCTCCGATTGCTAGTGAGTCTCGTCGCAAAGGTGCGCCAATGCAAAGAGATGATTGGTATTCTTCTTCTAGGATGTCTAATGAACTTGCAGATCCTGAAGCGATAGGCCGATATGCAGCTCAAAGAGCTTTGTCTAGGATTGGTGCAAGATCTATACCAACGCAAAAATGCCCTGTTATTTTTGAAGCTCCGGTTGCCATAGGATTAATGGGAGCCTTTGTACAGGCTATATCTGGGGGATCCTTATATCGCCGTTCCAGTTTTTTATTGGATAGTTTAGGTCAACAAATTTTCCCAAGTGATATTGAGATTGATGAAGATCCGCATCGCTTACGTCAGGGTGGTAGTACTCCTTTTGATGATGAAGGTGTTAAGACCTCTCCAAGAAAAGTTGTTGCTTCAGGAGTTGTGCAAGGTTATTTTCTTTCGACCTATTCTGCTCGCAAGTTAGGCATGAAAACCACTGGTAATTCTGGTGGGGCACATCATTTAAAAATGACTAGTAGTAAGACAGCTATAGGCGACGACCTATCTGCACTCGCAAGAAAGATGTGGCGCGGTTTTCTTGTTACAGAATTGATGGGGCAGGGGGTTAATTATGTGACTGGAGATTATTCTCGAGGCGCATTTGGGTATTGGGTAGAAAATGGTGTGATCCAACATCCAGTTGAGGGAGTTACGATTGCAGGTAATTTAAAGCAAATGTTCATGGATATAGAGTCCATTGGATCTGATGTAATAGTTCGAGGAACTAAGGAAACAGGATCCATTTTGATTCGAGAAATGATGATTGGCGGAAATTAATTTAAAAGTGACGAACCAGAATTTAATTACAGCACATCAAAAAGGGCTAGAGGGAAATCAGTTTTTTGAACAAGCAGAATATGTTCATGCAATTGCAGCATATCAAGAAGCACTTCAATTACATCCTAAACACCCAGAGATTTACTTTAACCTAGGCCTTGCTTATCAAGCGCTTTTTCAATTTGAAGTTGCTGTTTTACAGTTTGAGCAAGCGATTCAAATCAATCCCAATTATGTTGATGCATATATTCAACACGGTAATGTTCTAAGAGATTTACAACAATTACAACTTGCAAAATTAAGTTATGAGACGGCTCTAAACATTGATGAAAAATCTACTCAAGCACTCAATAATTTAGGAGTTGTTCATTACGAATTACGTCAGATACCTGAGGCAATAACATTTTTTCAACGTGCAATTAAGCTTGATGAGAATCATATCAATGCACATTGGGGTTTAAGTCTTTGTTACTTGCTTATGGGGCAGTTTGATCAAGGTTGGCAAGAATTCGAATGGCGACTTAAAGATCAAGAATTTACCCATAAAACATTTCCTCATGAATATGAACAATATTTATGGAAAAAGGGGGATCAAATTGCAGGTAAAACGATTTTATTGATTGCAGAGCAAGGGCTTGGAGATACGATTCAATTTTGTCGATTTGCAAAAGCGCTCAAGTCTTTAGATGTGAAAGTTGTTCTACAAGTGCCTCAAGTTCTAGTTAAGCTATTGCGTTGTGTAGAAGGTGTTGATCAAGTCATCAGTGATCATGAAAGTGCTCAAGATATTGATTTAGTTATTCCATTGATGAGCTTGCCACATCGACTAGATTTAAAAGAGCATCATTTAGGCTTTGACTCGCCTTACATATCTATACCTAAAAATGAAAACATTACTTCAATACAACAAGAGGAATCAAAAAAAATAAAAGTTGGTTTGGTATGGCAAGGGGGGATAAGAGCATCTTTACCTTCCTCGTGGGCCACTCATCAGCGCCGAAATATTCCTCTAGAGATTTATACACAATTAGATAATCCTCAAATAGATTTTTATAGTTTGCAAAAGGGTACTCAAGCAATACAAGAGTTGATTGAGTTAAAGAAAAGTCAGTCCAGTTTTCTCGTTTGCGAGAGTTCTTTTGATGATTTTTTTGACACTGCAAAGATTGTCAAAGAATTAGATTTAGTGATTACTGTTGATACTGCTGTAGCTCATTTAGCTGCTGCAATGGGTAAGCCTGTTTGGATAATAAACCGATTTGATGCATGTTGGCGTTGGTTATTGAATCGGAACGATACACCTTGGTACCCAAGCGTTAGATTATATTTCCAGACAACTCCAGGGGATTGGCAAACTGTTATTGATGATGTGAAAAGAGACTTACAGCAGTTTATTTCCGGGAATATGTAACGAAGGTATGTGCCGGGAATTCTTTTCCTGGGTTTTTAGGATCTGGTGCTGACGGGTGTTCTTCTAAGTTGGTGATTTGCCAATCTTCCTCATCAAATTCAGGAAAGAAAGCATCTCCTGTAACATCAATTTGAACTTCAGTAATCAGCATTTCATCTGCGAGTTCAATGGCTTGTTGATAGACGTTTGCCCCGCCAATAATAAAAACCTTTTCGGAGTTCTCACAGGCGGTGATGGCCTCTTCTAGAGAGGAAAATGATTCAGCCGATTCTAGTGAGAGATTGGGTGTTCGGCTGATAACAATGTTTCTGCGTTCTGGGAGTGCACGTCCTAAAGAGTCCCAGGTTTTTCTTCCCATAATGATAGGGTGACCCAAGGTATGTTTTTTAAAGTGCTGTAAGTCGGCAGGAAGACGCCAAGGCAGCTCATTGTTTCTGCCGATGACACCTTCAGTTGAGCGCGCAACGATGATAATTATTTTCATGCAATTAGATAGCTACTGGAGCCTTAATTGCAGGGTGGCAAACGTAATCGATGACCTCAAAATCTTCAAATTCATAATCAAAGATACTTGCTGGATGACGTTTGATATGAAGTTTAGGAAGTGGGTAAGGGGTTCTAGAGAGTTGTAAATTAACTTGCTCAAGATGGTTTAGATACAAATGGCAATCACCACCAGTCCAAACAAAATCACCAACTTCTAGACCAGTTTGTTGGGCGACCATATGTGTTAGTAGAGCATAGCTTGCAATATTAAACGGCACGCCTAGGAAGATATCAGCACTGCGTTGATATAGTTGGCAAGATAATTTTCCATCCGCTACATAGAATTGAAAGAACGCGTGACATGGAGCTAATTCCATAGATGGAATATCGGCGACATTCCATGCAGAGACAATGATTCTTCTGGAATCAGGAGTTTTCTTAATTTGATCGATGATTTGGCTGATTTGATCAATATGCTCTCCTGATGGAGTGGGCCATGATCGCCATTGATATCCATAGATAGGACCAAGCTCGCCATTCGGTTGTGCCCATTCGTTCCAAATGGAGACACCACGTTCAGTCAGCCAGTTATTGTTTGTATTTCCTTGAAGAAACCAAAGTAGTTCATAGATGATTGACTTTAAATGCAGTTTTTTGGTTGTGACCATAGGAAAGCCTTTGGCCAGATCAAAACGCATTTGATGACCGAAAACTGAAAGCGTTCCAGTTCCAGTTCTATCTGTTTTTTTGACGCCATTGTCTAAGACATGACGCATCATATTTAAATAAGAATCCATGCTTTATTTTAGGCGAAAATAAGACTTTGGCGGCAAATTATGGATTTTTTTTATTCGAATTATTTCGAATCCGCATACCGATACCGAGGATAAATGCCAAACTGACAGCCATCAGAATGAATTCATTATATGGGTGGAGGATTTCATTAAACCATGGCTCTAGGAGTTTTTCATGAGAAATCATCTTTACGCCTGTGATGATCAAAACAGCGCCACCAACATAAATTAGCCAAGTATATTTTTTCAGTAAGCCTAAGACTAATTGGCTGCCGAAAACAACGATAGGGATGCTGATGAGTAGACCTGCTACGACGAGATAAATGTTTCCTTCGGAGGCTCCAGCAACAGCTAGAACGTTATCTATACCCATGACGGCATCAGCAATAATGATTGTTCGCATAGCAGCCCAAAAACTAGAGTCTTTAGACTCTGCATGATCCTCACTATCGTCTGTAATTAATTGATAGGCGATATAAAGCAGTGCAAGACCACCAACAGCACTTAGACCAGGTATTTTCAAAAGTTGAACAGCTAAGATTGTCATCAGTGTTCGAATGACAATTGCACCAACCGTACCCCACATAATTGCTTTTCGTTGCAGGTTTTGTGGAAGATTTTTAGTTGCTAAGGCAATCAATATCGCATTATCACCTGCTAAAACAAGGTCAATAATGATGATTGCAATTAAATTATCAATGAGTGTGGCGTATTCGATAGGCATATCAATACATTACACTAGAAGTGTTGCAACTTGATATGAAAGACCCTATTTCTTAGTCGAAAGTAGGGGTTTCAACTCCAAGAACTTTATGAAGTTTTGGTGAAGTTGTAGTGTACTGAAGATGTACTTTTTTATCAGGGTACATATATTCTTTAGCCGCAAAAGCAGCGAGAGCTGCTTCATGAAAGCCGGAAAGAATCAGTTTCTTTTTGCCAGGATAGGTATTGATATCACCTACAGCATATATTCCTGGGATATTCGTTGCAAACTTTTCAGTATCAACTACTAATTGTTTACGTTCGATATCTAAACCCCATTCGGCTATTGGACCCAGTTTTGGGGATAGGCCAAAGAAGACTAAAAGCATATCTAAAGGAATTCTGCGGGTTACTCCGTCAGCGCCGGTAACTTTAATTTCTTTTAAAGTTCCGTCAGACTCTTCAAAGCCGGTAATTTGTCCGACTTCAAATTGCATCTCATATTCTGCACAGAGGTCTTTCATTTTTGCCACTGATGCGGGAGCAGCTTTGAAACCATCTCTTCGATGAATCAAAATGACACTTTCAGCTTTACCTACAAAATTCAGGGCCCAGTCTAGTGCAGAATCCCCACCTCCACAAATAACGATATTTTTATTATGGAAGAGTTCAGGATTTTTTACTCTATAAAAAAGTTGTTTATTTTCGAATTGCTCGATACCATCAACCTTAATCGTTCTAGGTTGGAATGAACCCACACCTGCAGCGATAAAAATAGTTTTAGTAAGAAAACGAGTGTCTTTTGAGGTGACTACAAGAAAACGACCATCATCTTGTTTAGAGACTTCAACCACTTCTTGTCCTAAGTGGAATGTGGGATTAAATGGCTCAATTTGCTTTAGGAGATTATCGGTTAACTCTTGTCCGGTACAGACTGGCACTGCTGGAATATCGTAAATAGGTTTATCTGGATAGAGCTCTACGCATTGACCGCCCACAACTGGGAGTGAGTCTATGACATGCGCATTAATTTCAAGTAAGCCTAATTCAAAAACCTGAAATAGTCCGACAGGACCGGCTCCAACGATGACAGCTTCTGTTTCAATCAGGGCTTCTGAAGAAAGTGGGTCTAATACTGACACGAAAAATATTCCTATTTATTTTGAAGAATTAACGAATTAAATGATCAATTTTGTTTTTCACATCTTTCCATTCTTCAGCTTCCGGCAGGGAACCTTTTGACTTAGTAATCGATTTCCATGAACGTGCTAATTCGGTATTGATCTTAATAAACTGTTGTTGATCACCAGGGACATCGTCTTCGGCATAAATTGCATTTACTGGGCACTCTGGAACGCAAACTGCACAATCAATGCATTCGTCAGGATCAATGACCAAAAAGTTAGGGCCTTCGCGAAAACAGTCTACGGGACACACATCTACACAGTCAGTGTATTTACATTTAATGCAGGATTCTGTAACAACGTAAGTCATGGTCTTTAAAAGTGAGCTAAAAATATCATTTTAACGTATAAATGACTTGATATTCATTCACTTAGAGAGATTGTTTATATTTTTACGATATAAGCATATATTTTTATTCAACCAAGCTTCATACTTTACAATCAAATTTTTGTAATATTGAGACAAATTTCATGACATCCAATCTAAAAAAACCGAGAATTTTGGTGGCGCGCCAAATATTTCCGGAGGGTCTAGAGCGCTTGCAATCTATTGCAGAAGTCGAATACAACGACCAAGCAATGCCATTATCGATTGACCAATTAAGCAAAGCCTTATCCGATAAAGATGGTGCTTTAGTTACTGGTAGTGAAAAGATAGACAGCGTCACTTTATCTCAATCTCAGCATTTAAAAATTGTTTCTAATATTGCTGTTGGGTTTAATAACTTTGATGTCGATTTTTTAAGCCAAAAAGGTATTCTTGCGACAAATACTCCTGAGGTATTAACTGATACAACGGCTGATATGGGTTTTATGTTGCTCATGGCTGCAGCAAGAAGACTTTCCGAGAGTGAACATTGGTTACGAGCTGGTCATTGGAAGAATTGGTCCCTAGGAGGAATGATGGGGGTTGATGTGCACCATTCCACTATTGGCATTATGGGAATGGGGCGCATTGGGCAAGCGATAGCTAAACGAGCATTAGCTTTTGGTATGAATGTTATTTACTACAATCGTCGCAGACTGTCTGAGGATATTGAAAAAGATTGCCAAGCTACTTATGTCAGTAAAGAAGAACTCTTAAAACAAGCTGATCATGTCATGCTTGTTATGCCTTACACAGCTGAAAATCATCATTTTATTGGGGTTAAAGAATTATCCTTGATGAAACCTAGTGCCACCTTAGTTAATATTGCTAGGGGCGGGATTGTGGATGAGAATGCTTTAATACAGGCGCTCAAAAATAATCAAATCTTTTCGGCTGGATTAGATGTTTATGAAGGTGAGCCAAACATTAATCCTGGCTTATTAGAAGTACCAAACATAGTTCTAGCACCTCATATTGGAAGCGCAACTACAAAGACGCGCTTAGCGATGATGCATTTAGCAATTGATAATTTAATCTTGGGATTACAAGGTCACAGACCTAAAAATTTGATTAATTCGGAGATATGGAAAACGAGTTAATCGTTTTCTGGGATTTCTTTAAGATCTAGTTCTATACCGCCAAATTTATCTGCTACCCAGTTGTAGACTTTGCAGGCTAACCATAGGATTGCAAAACCAAAGACAGCATTTAAAAATACACCGTATAAAACAACAAAAAGAGGGATTTCACCATACCTTAGGTAGGCATCAATAAAGAAAAGACCTATAACGGGTAAGGAAAAGCACATATAAACCAATACAAGGGTTTTAGCAGTGTGCATAGGATCTACGGAGATAATTTCTCTTTTACTGCTTGACATGAATTTTTAACAAATTAAGTGGAATAAAAGAAGATTATATTAGATTCAGTTCGTGAACGCAGAGATGTCGACGGATTGTCCATGTTCAAATGTACTCTTATCTGCAGGAAGAACGATAAGGCAATCTGCTTCGCTCATGGAACGTAAAATACCTGAACCTTGATGACCATGAGGTTTAACCCATAGCTCATTAGAATTATTTCTATAGAGAATACCTCGTAGAAATTCAGTTCTCCCTAATTTTTTATGGAACGCGCCATCTAATTTAGCGCTGTAAGTATTGCTAAGATGATTAGCGCCATTCATGAACAATAAAATATCTTGAACAAACTGATAAAAAGTAACCATGACAGCAACTGGGTTTCCAGGTAAACCGAACAAAACAGCTTCTTTATCTTTGTTTTTAATTTTTCCAAAGGCCATTGGACGACCGGGTTTGATTGCTAGGGTCCAAAATGCAACATCACCTAATTCGCGCATTATTTTTTTGGTGAAGTCTGCTTCTCCAACAGATACTCCACCTGATGTGATGATGGCATCGGCATGCAGTGATGCATAAGTAAAAGCATCCTTCAAGGCATCGGGATTATCCCGAATGATTCCAAGGTCTAGTAAATTAAAGCCTAATTGAGACAGCATACCTAAGAGAGTGTAGCGGTTACTGTCGTACAAGGTGCCTTCTTTTAAAGCTTCACCAAGTGGGGTAACTTCATCTCCAGTTGAGAAGTAAGCAACTGTAATTTTCTTTTTAACACTGACAGTTGGAAAACCCAAAGAAGCTATCAAGCCAAGATCACTAGGTCTTAGAATACGGCCTTCCTGAAGAACGACATCACCAACTTTAAGGTCTTCGCCTTGCTTTCTAAAATTTTCACCAGCTCGGATTTTTGATGAATCAAATTCGATACTATCTTCATTGATACTTACAAATTCTTGAGGCACCACAGTATCACAACAATTGGGCATTAATGCACCGGTCATGATTCGTAGGCAGTTCTTGCTTGCTTGAAAGTTGTCAATAATCTCTTGGTCTAAGGCTTGACCTGCTAACTGTTTGCCAATCATTTTTAAAGAAATTGTTGAACTCGTTTGCAACACGCTTGAATCAATTGCATAGCCATCCATTGCTGAGTTATTAGCAAATGGCACATTCATATTGGCAATAATTGGTTTAGATAAGATTCTTCCAAGTGCATTTTCAAGTAGGATTATTTCTTCGTTTAGTTGCAAGCGAAAATCATTTGTATAGGAGCGCATAAACTCTTTAGCGCTTTCTATTTGCAATGCATTTGGATTAAATAAATCTGTGCCTCGTTGGCTTTGCCAATTCTCTTGAAAAAGTGATGTCTGTGGAAATGATTGCTTCACTTTAAGCGGCTTTCGATTTGCGTTAAATCATCAATCGTATTGATATTAGCAAATGCTTCGTCATCATCAAACAAAACTTCCACATAACGGAGTTGATGAATCCATCTGTCAATTTTTCTTTCACCTTGATCTAAAAAATCTGTAAGTTGCTTGAGTAATCCATTACGTAATAAGCAAAACACTGGGTGTGAAAACTTCTTACCTTCTTGATTCTGGGTTACGACATAGCTGACATCTGCATTTTCTTTTTCGATAGCTTCATACAATTGTTTCACTAAATCTTTAGGAAAAAGAGGTGAGTCGCAAGGAATAACTGCTAAAAAAGGCAAAGAGCAATTTTTAAGTCCGACATGAAAACCAGCTAAAGGACCAGAAAAATTTAAATAGGAATCTGGATATACTGGCAAGCCTGATTGCTCATATGTTTCAATGTTGCGATTAGCGTTAATCATAAGTTGACCAACTTGTGGACCAAGTCTATCAATGCCATGTTGGAATAAAGGTTTTTTATGAAGTTCAATAAGTCCTTTATCTTGACCACCCATTCTTTGAGCTTGTCCGCCGCAAAGTATTAGACCCTCTACAAGAGAAACATCCATCATTAACCCCCGATATAAGACATTTCTACTTTAGGATGATGAATCTGCCCTTGTTGAATTTTTGTTCTTAGTTCAGAGTAGCGATCATCACGTTTGTTCCACAAATTTGAAATTGCATTAGCGATGGTTAAATCAGATGCATCTGATCTTAAAAGACTCTTTAAGTCATAGCCTTGAGATGCGAAAAGACAGAGAAATAGTTTACCTTCCATGGATATTCGTGCTCTAGTACAAGAGTGACAAAAGGTTTGAGTAACACTAGAGATAACACCAATTTCACCACTTCCGTCTTGGAATGCCCATCTTTGAGCTACTTCGCCTAAATAATCTGGATCTATAGCTGTTAATGGAAACTTTTCATTGATGATTTGAACAACTTCTCGAGATGGAAGTACTTCGTCCATCTTCCAACCATTTGTATTTCCAACATCCATGTATTCAATAAATCTGACAATCACACCAGAGTTATGAAAATGGCGGACCATCGGAATAATTTCCTGATCATTGATGCCTTTTTTTACAACCATATTGATTTTTATTGATTCGAATCCAACTTTCTGAGCAGCTTCAATACTATCCAAAACATCTTTTACAGGATAGTCAACATCATTCATTTTTTTGAAAGTTTCATCATGAATTCCATCCAAGCTGATCGTGATTCGTTTAAGTCCAGCATCTTTAAGAGCTTGGGCCTTCTTTTTTAATAGGCTACCGTTTGTGGTTAAAGTTAGATCGATTGGGTTGTTATGAATGCTATTGAGCTCTGAGAGCATTGCAATGAGTTCTTCAATGCCTTTTCTTAAAAGGGGTTCACCGCCAGTGAGACGAATTTTTTTAACGCCATGAGAGATAAATATCTTTGCAACCCGAGTGATTTCCTCAAAACTTAATAATTCTTTTTGACCTAAGTAGTTGTAGTTGTTGGTAAAGATTTCCTTAGGCATACAGTAAGGACAACGAAAATTACAACGATCCGTCACAGATATTCTTAAGTCTTGCAAGGGGCGCTGCAATGTGTCGAGCACAACCCCTGTGGGTTGATTCAGGACATCAGGAATCAACGCAGGGGATGTTTTACTCTGTAGTGCTTCCAGAGAAGTAATTGGGATGATCGTATTCATTCCAATAAAGTCCTAGGTTTAATGAACTACGCGCTCATGACCACCTGTTTCAACTAGAATCATTGGTCCTTCTAGAGGCGGTTGAGCAGGTTTAGGCTCTCTAGGTACATGAACTGGTTTTGGTTGGCTTTCAATTTGACGCAGAACGTCTTGATATTTTTGAGGATCTGTATCAACCCAAACTAGCCCAACTGTGGAAAGAACTGCTTCCAAGGGTTCACGCTCAAGAGCTTGAAGAGCAACCGTCGGTAGAGTAGGTGGTGCTTTAGGAGGAACAATGATAGGAGCTGCAACTTCTTTAGCGACAGGCTTTTCAATTACAGGTGCTGGGGTTGCTGGGTTTGAAAGCGGTTGAGCTTGGGCTATTTCAGTGTTATTCGAGATAGCTTCATCTTGAGCAAATAGTTCTTGATTAGTATCAAGATTTTTTTCAGCTTTATCTCCACGATCTTTATTGCGGTTACGATTACGTCGATTTCTAGAACGACGTTTTTCCTCGCTAGCCTCTTTATTCTCTGTTGATGGAGTATCTGTATCAGCTGCTTTCGGGCTTACTTGATCATTTGCTTTGTCGCTCTCAGGACGAGGGCCTTTTCCACGACGTTGCTTTGTTTGCTGCTCATTCGGGCTTGCAGAAACTTCTTGTTTATTTTCTGATGCAGTAATTTCAGCTTCAGCAGGACGGGCCTTCTCAGGACGATCACGTCTTTGAGCATGTTTTTTATTCGGGCGATGTTGGTGCTTAGGCTTTTCTTGAACAACTGGCGCTGGTGCTGGTGGAGTTGGACTAGATCCAAAGAGACGCTTGAGAAAGCCTATGATACCTGTACCATCTTTAGATGGAAGTTCGCTTGTTGTTTTAGCCACTTCAGCACGTTGATTGATAGGTGCTGGTTGGCTTGGAGTAATTCCTCTAACAGCGGCCACTTGGCGAGGTTTAATTTCACCTTCGCTTTTACTGACGATAGTGTCTTCTTCCATTTCTTTTGCTGCTTCTTCAGCAATGGAATAACTTGCTTTGTTTTGATCAAGGCGTGGATCATCATGACGCAAGCGTTCAAGTTTGTAATGAGGTGTTTCTAAATACTTATTTGGTATTAATAAAACATTTACTTTTGATCTTGCTTCGATTTTGATCACTTCAGATCGTTTTTCATTCAAGAGGAAAGCTGCGACGTCGACTGGCACTTGGCAGTGAATCGCTGCAGTATTTTCTTTCATACTTTCTTCTTGGATAATTCTTAAAACTTGGAGTGCTGAAGATTCTGTATCTCGGATATGGCCTGTACCTGTACAACGTGGGCAAGTGATGTGACTGCCTTCAGATAATGCAGGACGAAGTCTTTGTCTTGACAGTTCTAACAAGCCAAATTTTGAAATTTTTCCTGTTTGAACTCTAGCTCTATCATGTCGAAGAGCGTCTTTAATACGATTTTCAACATCTTTTTGGCTTTTGGTTGATTCCATATCAATGAAATCGATAACGATTAAGCCGCCTAAATCACGGAGACGCATTTGACGAGCGATTTCATCTGCTGCTTCAAGATTTGTTCTTGTAGCAGTTTCTTCAATATCAGAGCCACGGGTTGCGCGCGCTGAGTTGACGTCCACAGATACCAATGCTTCTGTATGGTCGATAACAATTGCGCCGCCAGAAGGGAGGTTTACAGTTCTTGAATAAGCCGTTTCAATTTGGTGTTCGATTTGAAAACGGGAAAATAAAGGAACATCTTCTTTATAGCGTTTTACTTTTGGCATATTGTCAGGCATAACAACTGACATAAATGCTTGAGCTTGTTCAAAAATATCATCTGTATCGATGAGGATTTCGCCGATATCCGGCTGAAAATAATCACGAATAGCACGAATGACTAGGCTGGATTCTAGATAGATTAATAGTGGTGCTTGGTTGGATTTTGCTGCTGAGTCAATGGCTGACCATAATTGCATTAAATAGCTAAGGTCCCATTGAAGTTCTTCAGTATCTCTTCCGATACCAGCGGTTCGAGCAATGATACTCATTCCTTCTGGGATTTCTAAGCCTGCCATTGCTTCACGAAGTTCTTGACGATCTTCACCTTCAATTCGGCGAGATACACCACCTCCGCGAGGATTATTAGGCATTAATACCAAATATCTTCCTGCTAGGGATATAAAACTTGTTAGAGCTGCACCTTTGTTACCACGTTCTTCTTTTTCGACTTGAACGATAATTTCTTGTCCCTCTTTAAGGGCATCTTTAATCGTTGCTTTTTTTACATCAATTCCTTCAGCAAAGTAAGCGCGTGAAACTTCCTTGAAAGGTAAAAAACCATGGCGTTCTTCGCCGTAATTAACAAAACATGCCTCTAAAGATGGTTCTATTCTAGTAATGACACCTTTGTAAATATTTCCTTTGCGTTGCTCACGACCGGCTGATTCAATATCAAGATCTACTAATTTTTGGCCATCTACGATGGCTACACGAAGTTCTTCTTGTTGCGTGGCATTAAATAACATTCTTTTCATAACAGTTTCCTTTTTAGAAAGCGCTAGTGCAAAGAAGATTAAACAGTGCGAAGAAAGGGCTAAAAAGTTTTGCCAAAAAGGATATATTTAATATCCAAAATTCTTTTATATTTAATAACTTACGATTATTAAATTGATTACTTCGCATGCTCGCTAGGACACTGGGTGTCTCTAAGCGTTCATAAAAATTTCTGTTAATCTCAACTATTGCTCAACAAGAGCTTTCAATAAATGCTCCTCATTTCCACAAGGGGGGAGCTACCTTGGGGAATTTGCCTTCCCTAGCTATAATTAGTACTTAAAATGCAAAACTGGATTGGAATCTTCTGGTTTGTCACGTTGCAAAAACAGTTTTACTGTCGTACTAATGCCGATTATATTGCAAAGTACCTGTTTTTAGTAGAACTCCTAGATTTATATAGAAATATTTATTAAAAAGTCACTTAATGTCCCAACCTAGTATTAGTCAGGTCATCATCACTCCAGAAGAAGAAGGTCAGAGATTAGACAACTTTCTCTTAAAATGGGCCAAAGGTGTACCTAAAAGCCATATTTACAGAATTATTCGATCTGGTGAGGTTCGGGTTAACAAAAAGCGAGCTACGGTCACAACTCGGATAGTAGCTGGGGACGTAATAAGAATACCTCCTATTCGTATTTCACAAAGTGAAAACCAATCTCATAGTACAGAAAAAGAATTTGCTGCCAATAAAATTAATCATCAATTACCAATCTTATTTGAAGATGCGAGTTTATTGATTGTTAATAAGCCTTCTGGTTTAGCAGTTCATGGTGGGTCAGGGGTATCTTTGGGTTTAATTGAAGCTTTACGTCTTGCTAGACCTGATTTGCGCTTTTTAGAGTTAGTACATCGTTTAGATCGTGACACCTCGGGTGTTTTGATGCTGGCTAAAAAAAGAAGTGCTTTGACTTATTTGCATGAAGAGATTCGTGAAAGTCGGGTTGATAAAAGGTACATTTTGGTGGCGCATGGAGAATTTAAAGGTGGTTTAGGTCATGTCCCGCTGAAATTTCCTTTACACAAGTATTTATTACCAAATGGTGAGCGGCGGGTAAAAGTAGAAAATCATGGTCAAGAGAGTTACACCATCATCAAAAATCTTGGTCAATCTAGTTTAGGAGAGTGTTTTGTTGCTGAAGCAATCCTAAAAACAGGTCGAACTCATCAAATTAGGGTACATCTCCAGCATATTGGGCATCCTATTTTAGGAGACGATAAGTATGGGGATGCTGATTTAGATAAAAAAATTGGAGCAAAACGACTGATGCTTCATGCTCATAGATTAAGCTTTATGCATCCAGTGACCCAAGAAAAAATTCAAATTGAAGCTCCATTACCGGGAGGATTTTCTCTTGCAACAAACAAGGTATCTAAAGAAATAAGAAAAAATGAAGAATAAAGAAATGCAATTTGAGCTTATTGTTTGGGATTGGGATGGGACCATTATGAACTCCACCCCAACGATTGTGGACTGCATGCAAAAAGCATGTGCAGATTTGGATATGGATATCCCTGATGATCGATTGGCAAGTCATGTCATCGGGTTGGGATTGCAAGAGTCAATTAAGATTATTTTGCCAAAATTAGATCCAGGAGAATATCCATTAGTACTTGAGCGGTTTAGGCACTATTATTTAAGCCAAGACCATGAATTGATATTGTTTCATGGCATTCGAGAGCTTTTGGATGATTTAAAAGAAAAAGGACATTTGCTTGCAGTAGCGACAGGAAAACCTCGCCATGGATTAGATAGGACTTTGAATTTGCACGGATTGCAGAACTTTTTTCATGATACAAAAACTGCTGATCAAACAAGAGCAAAACCTCATCCGCAAATGCTTTTAGAACTCATTGAAAGATGGGGGATACCTAATCAGAAAGTCTTGATGATTGGTGACACTACACATGACTTGAAGATGGCAAAAAACGCGGGAGTCCAGGCGATTGCAGTAAGTTATGGGGCGCATCCCAAAGAAGAGTTAATAGCGCATGAACCAATAGCTTGTGTTGATAATGTGAGCGAGCTTAGAGACATACTTTTAGGTTAAAGTA
>DAIQPR010000171.1:0-4828 GCA_036787315.1 Polynucleobacter sp.
ATGCTTGAAAAAATACCACCAAGGAATACCATTTTGAGCAGTTAAGACCATTGTATTTTCTTGGTACAGTGCAGGTAATTCTTGAACTACGGCCGCAACTTGATGTGCTTTCATCCCAAGAATGACTAAATCTTGAGGCCCTGCTTTGGAAATTTCACTCATTGCTCTCATTTGAACAGTTGAGCTAACTCCTTCTTCGTCAATAAATTGGAATCCATTTTCTTGAATTGCCTTCAGGTTTTGCCCCCTAGCAATGACAGTTAAATCGTGTCCTGACTTAGCTAATTTAATAGCCAATAGTCCACCGATAGCACCTGCACCAACAACACAAATTTTCATTCAATCACCAATTTTAAAAATATTGCAAAAGAGGCATTATTCAGAACTAACGCCATTTGAAAGTTTACCAATACCATCTATAACTATTTCTACCGTTTGACCATTTTTGATGGGCATTGCACCAATAGAAGTTCCACATGCAATGATATCGCCAGGCATAAGGGTCATATCGTAGGATAAATAGCTCACAATTTGTTGAGGATTAAATATCATATCTGCTGCTGGATAACTTTGACGCTCTCTGCCATTTAAGAGAGTCTTAATAGTCAGGTTTTTATAATCAAGGTCGCTGGTGATGCATGGGCCGAAAGGCCCAAAAGTGTCATAGCTTTTTGCTCGGGTCCATTGCTTAAAGGAGTTATCCTTACTGAGAATTTCTAGAGCCGTTACGTCATTTACGCAAGTAAAGCCAAAAATAGCATTTTTTGCGTCTTCTTCAGATACTTCTTTGGTAACTTTGCCGATAACAATTCCAAGTTCACCTTCATAAAGAACTCTACCCACTTCTCCATTCAAAGTTTTAGGAATTCTTATATTTTGGCCAGGAGCGAGATAAGAATTAGATCCTTTAATGAAATACAGTGGCTCAGTTGGGATTTCATTTCCTTGTTGTTTGGCCAATTCATGGAAGTTATTCCATAATCCAATAAATTTGCTAGGTAAGCAGGGGGTTAAGAGTTCTACATCTGATATTGGAACCCAAGCTTCTGTCAATGTATGGTCAGAGAAAAAGTCACCTTCAACCACTTGGATGCTTAATTCGTCAGCGGATAATTTGCCAAATTGGATGGCTGAGCTTTTATGTTGTCTAAATCTACACCATTTGGCCATGACGAACCTTTATAAATAATGTTTTATAGAATAATGTCTCATAAGTAGACCTTAAATATTAGCATATTCGTTAGCAACCATTTCTATTGATTTCCACTTCATCACTCATCCATTTATTTTGATTGATTTAGAATGGTAAGAAGATCTATTTAGTCTTTTCCACTTATTGGGATAATCAATTAAATAATAAAAAGTTGTATCTATCGTAGATATAACTATTGGAGATATTGTGAGTATAGAAAATTCAAAGCAAAAACCATTCCAAGTTGAAGAGTCGACTATTGCTCAGTTGCATCAGGCTATTCAAGAAGGAAGAACAACTTGTGTAGAAGTGGTGAAGCAGTACATTGAAAGAATAAAAAAATGGAATGGACCCTCAGCTTTGCTTGTAACTTCGTCTGGAGAAAATATCCCACCTGCAAGGGGTGTAACGCGCGCTATGCAAGAAATCAATTTTCCACAAAATACATTTCCTGCAACAAAGTTATTTCCTGATTTAAGTGATTATCAAGGTCTTCCTTTAGAGTTTGGACGAATGGAAGTTACAGCATCAGATCCTGAAGTTGATTCTCAATATGGAATGATTGTTGGGGATGAAAGTAATCATCAACTCAATGCATTAGCCACCTTAAATATTCGTGGAGAGCGTTCTGTTACTTGTAAAGGGGATTTTGATTTACATCCCTCTCTTGGGCCATTGCCCCCTGGAGCACCACCTGTATGTGAATTATTTAGACAATTTCCAGATGCTCTGGAGCAGGCTGAAATTCTGGATAAAACCTATGGCAGTAATCCCCCACTAGATGAGTTTCCACTTTATGGAGTTGTTTTTTCTTTTAAAGATGCATTTGATACTAAAGATATGCGTTCAACAGGCGGTGGTGATGCTAATTACGACATTGATTTTCCTGCGAGAGATCATTTGTTGATAGAGCAATTACGAAAAAAGGGTGCCATTATTTTTGCTAAGGCTGTCATGACTGAATACAACGGTCGTGCTGGAGATCCAGGTGGAAAAAATCTTCCAGAAAAAATATTACCCTCCGTTTCTGGATATCAAAGATCCTCTTGGGCTGGGAATCCTGCCAATCCATACGATACATCTAGATCAGCATCACTTGGCTCTAGTTCAGGTTCAGGTGTATCTGTGAGTGCAAATTTCGTGATGGCAAGTTTAGGTGAAGAAACACGACAATCAACAAGAGGGCCAGCGAACCATAATTCTGTGGCACTTATTCTTCCTCATAAAGCGATGTTAGGTTTTGATGGTGGAGCTATTGGAGCTGATATTTATTGCGACAGAACAGGAATATTAGCGAAGTCACTTGAAGATTGCGCAGTTATATTGGACGCTCTAAAAGATCCAGAAAATGGTTATTATGACCCTCGTGATCCATACACAACTGTTCCAAGATCTTCTGTATTAAGCGCTTATTCGCCACATATTAAAAAATCTGTAGTTGCCAAGGAATTAACTGGCAAAAGAATAGGTGTTGTGAGGGAGTCCATGCTCAATCCTGGCACGAAGGCTGTAGAGCCAATTATTCAAGCAGCTAATCAAGAAATTAAAACGGTTTTAGGCAATCAATTAGGAGCAACTTTAGTTGAGTCAAGACACCATCTTTGGAAACCTGAAGATGATTGCGAACAAATGAAAATTGATTTTTGCCAAGCTTTGGCAAGATTAGTTCCAGTATTTATGCCAGATATATTGTTCAGATTAGATGTGAATGGAAATCCTGTATTCCCTGAATTTGTTGCTGCGATTAAAAAAACCGAATTCGCACCTGGCAAATTTTTTGGAAGTGGCGATTTAGATCCTATAGATTATTTAGTGCAGCTTGCAGATTTAAAAATTAAACCACCACAGAATTTAGATATTGCAACTGTGCAAGACGAAATATTAGCGAATTCATTTCGCTTTCATATCAAGCAATACCTTTCAAGAAGAGCAGATGATTGGCAAGCTCAAGGATTTATTGAGCGCCTGACAGATTGGTCAAGCTTGAATGAGAGATCAAAATATTGGGGTGATGATCAACGTTCTGCATTTAAGAACTGGGAGGAAACAACTGATCCCCGAAATCCACTAGGCGGTAGACAAGGTGTTGATGAGAGGATTATGTTACGTGAGCTTCTCAGAAGAGTCGATATGATGGTCATTTTGGAGAACAAGTTAGATGTCTTTGTAAGATTACATTCTGCACTTCCACCAGCAAAAATTGGTTGGCCAGAAGAACCTGGAATGATTAATCATTTAAGAAACGAAATTACATATGGCCCTAATGCAGGTCTCACAGAGGTATTAGTACCTGCTGGTTATGTTCGAAAAGCTTATGATGCGACATATCAACTAAGTGCTGATAAGAAAAAATATGTTGGAAAATCAACTGAGCAAGTCACTGAAATTCCTGCACCCGGATTGCCCTTTTCACTAGTATTTAGATGTGAGCCTGGAAAAGAGGATTTGTTATTAGAAATTGCTTCTTCTTATGAAAAGGCATCAAAAAGAAGAGTGCCTCCTCCGAACTTTCCAAATTTGTAAAGTTTGATGAGTAAACCTTAACGTCGTTGAAAGTAATTCCTTAGACTATTTTTGTTGGGCGAGTCTTTCAACGACAAAGTTTGCTGCTCTGGATATATGTTCTTTTGCAATTTTTTCAGCAAAGTCTGCATCGCCTGTAACGATAGCATCAAGAATATTAGTGTGTTGTTCCCAGATTTCAGAAGGTTTTTGATCGATTAATAAACCTTCACCCATAATTCTTTGGGTAGAGCTCCACTGAGAATCTAATAAGGACCCAATCATAGAGTTATCGGATAGTTCATAAATAAATTGGTGAAATTGGTGATCAGCATCAATTAATAATGAAACATCATTTTTTTTGACAGCTTTTAAACCTTCTTTAATAAAGTTTGGACCTTCTTTTTTAGCCCTTGCAGAATTCTTGGCGGCCGCATTTCTGCAAGCTAGACCTTCCAATACTGCGCGAATATCATACATTTGTCGAACATATTCAACATCTAAAGGAGCTACGACTAATCCTCTACCGGGTGCATCTTGAAGAATGCCTTGATTGCGTAATAGTAAAAGTGCTTGTTGCACGGGTTGTCTTGAGACTCCAAGGTCTTTAGCAATAACTTCTTGAATAATTCTTTCTCCGGGTGGAATAATACCCTTGGATATTTCAGATAGGATAGCGCTATAAACTTGATCTACTAATGTTGGGGTTGTAACAATCAGTTTCATAGACTTATTGGCGTCATTTAATTTGGTGGTTGTGTATTTCATGTTGATTCATTGAACCTATTGTAGATTATTTTTAGATTCAGAATTTCGCCATTCAACCTCTGAATTATCCCAGCTTGAAAGTGCTTGTAAATTTGGAACCCAAGCTAAGCCAGATTTAGCATCAGAAGATGCGGCCTCTGGAGTTACCAGGACATCAAGTAAAGCAGGTCTATTTGCTAAAGCTTTTTGAATGGCTTCATCAAGTTCATTTGGGTCAGAGACACGAATCGAAAAGAGCCCTAAACCTTCAGCCATTTTTGCATAATCAGAAAATTGTAATTTTGTGCCTACAACTTTTCCGTGGGTTTCTTGTTGATCTCTAACTTCTATTGCCCATGAGCCATTATTTGCTACAACGATTAACAC
>DAIQPR010000172.1:0-4825 GCA_036787315.1 Polynucleobacter sp.
TTTGAGCACTTTGAAAAGCACTCATCTTTCCTGCTGGTGAAAGCATAAACACTCTAATGCCTTTTTTTCCGCGCATTGCATATTCCGCCGCACTTCCTGTGTCACCAGAAGTCGCACCCAAAATATTCAATTGACGATTTTGTTTTTGCAAGGCATATTCGAATAAATTGCCAAGTAATTGCATTGCCATATCTTTAAATGCCAGAGTAGGTCCATTTGATAAACTCAATAAACCTAAATCTGTTCCAGATTCTTGGCCTAACCAATGGATTGGGGTAATGTCTTCGGCATTGTCCTCAGGACGACCATTACAGTATGTTTTTGCAGTGTATGTTTTGGTAACTAACTCTTTTAGATCATGCTCTGGAATATCATCAGAAAATAATCTCAATATTTCAAAAGCTAATTCTGCGTAACTTAGTTTGCGCCATTCATTCAGCGTAGTTTTAGAAATTTGCGGATAAGACTTCGGCATATACAAACCACCATCAGGTGCCAATCCAGCAAGTAAGATTTCTAAGAATGAAAGTTCTTCAGAACCTCCTCTTGTAGATACATATTTCATGTTAGTCCTAACTTAATTCTTCAAGACGAATCTTCGTTACTGAACCTTTTACCGTTGATAAGAGTTCAATAGATGCTATTGCCTTAAGCATGTGCTTCTCTTGAGTTTGGTGCGTTAATATCACTAAATCTGTTTGGCTCTCACCCTGCTTAGCTTCTTTTTGTAAAAGAGCATCAATTGAAATATTATTGTCTGCCAAAATCTTCGTTATATTCGCTAGTACACCAGTTTCATCAGAAACTTTTAGTCTCAAATAATAACTTGTGGTGATTTCACCAATTGGCATTACAACAGTTTGGATAACTTTGTCTTCTTGGAAAGCAAGATATGGGACACGATTACTAGGATCAACTGATTCAAATCTCACAATATCAACTAAGTCAGCAATAACAGCAGAAGCTGTAGCTTCTGAACCAGCTCCTTTACCGTAATACAAAGTTGTTCCAACAGCATCTCCATGAACTTGAACAGCATTCATTGCACCTTCAACGCTTGCGATTAAACGCTTAGCTGGGATGAGGGTAGGATGCACGCGAAGTTCAATCCCATGGATTGTTTTTTTGGTAATTCCTAATAACTTAATACGATAACCAAGCTGTTCTGCATATTGAATATCAATTGGTTCAAGTTTTGTAATACCTTCAACATGCGCTTTGTCAAATTGAACAGGCACTCCAAAAGCAATAGCGCTCATGATAGATGCTTTATGAGCTGCGTCAATTCCTTCAATGTCAAAAGTTGGATCCGCTTCAGCATATCCTAAAGCTTGTGCTTCTTTTAAAACCTCTTCAAAAGAAGATCCCTTATCTCTCATTTCAGAAAGAATAAAATTCGTTGTTCCATTAATGATTCCAGCAATCCACTCTATTTGATTAGCTGTTAATCCTTCACGTAAAGCCTTAATAATAGGGATACCACCAGCAACAGCAGCTTCAAATGCAACAATCACACCCTTTGCTTTTGCAGCTGCAAATATTTCATTGCCGTGAACAGCAATCAAAGCTTTATTTGCAGTTACAACATGCTTACCTTTAGCAATGGCTGCTAAAACCAACTCTTTAGCTATCCCGTAACCACCAATCAGCTCAATAACAACGTCAATATCTGGAGAATTAATAACTGTATAAGCGTCATTAACTATCTGAGCACGACCTTGAACAATTTCATTCGCTCTAGCAGTGTTGATATCTGCAACCATCGTAATTTGAATATCACGACCAGCACGACGCTCAATTTCAACATGATTGCGTGATAAAACATTAAACACACCACCGCCTACCGTTCCAGCACCAAGAAGACCAACATTTAAGGGTTTCATACTATTAACCATATTATTTAAAGCAAATTTGACAAAAATTTAGTTTGAAGACATTTTAAGGGAGTTAGTCCCCATCCGTTTACGATATCTCTCAAGAAATTTTGCAAGACGATTGATAGCCTCTCGTAAAACATCCTCATTCGGTAAAAATACCAATCGAAAATGATCTGGATGCGGCCAATTAAATCCGGATCCTTGAACTAAAAGAACTTTTTCTTCCTTTAAAAACTCAGCAATGAAATCTTGATCATTTTTAATAGGATAAATTTCTGGATCTAGCTTTGGGAATAAATATAAGGCCGCTTCAGGTTTTACACAGCTTACACCAGGAATTTTTGTAATCAATTCATAAGCCAAGTCACGTTGACGACGAAGTCGCCCACCTTCAGCAACTAATTCATTAATACTTTGGTACCCACCCAAAGCTGTTTGAATCGCCCATTGCCCCGGTACATTCGAGCATAAGCGCATAGAGGAAAGCATATTCAACCCCTCTATGTAATCTTTTGCAGAGGCTTTATCACCAGAAACAATCATCCAACCTGAACGATATCCGCATGATCGATAATTCTTAGATAAACCATTAAATGTAATAGTAAGAACATCTTCAGATAATGACGCTATGGAAGTGTGTGTTTTACCATCATATAAAGTTTTGTCATAAATTTCATCTGCAAAGATGATCAACCCAAATTCTTTTGCAACATCAACGATAGACTTTAATACTTGATCGCTATAAATTGCACCTGTTGGATTATTAGGATTGATAATAACAATCCCCTTTGTTTTTGGCGTGACTTTTGAACGAATATCATTGATATCTGGAGCCCACCCATTTTTTTCATCACACATATAATGAACTGGCGTTCCACCAGAAAGACTTACTGCTGCAGTCCAAAGGGGATAATCTGGAGCCGGAACCAAAATTTCATCACCATTATTGAGCAATGCGTTCATTGCTAAAACAATAAGCTCAGATACTCCGTTACCCGTATAAATATCCTCTATCGTTACGCCTTTAATATTTTTTTGCTGGGAATAATGCATGATTGCTTTGCGCGCATTAAAAATTCCTTTTGAATCAGAATACGCTGCAGAATTGACCAAGTTTCTAATCATGTCCTGCTGAATCTCTTCTGGAGGATCAAAACCGAATACCCCTACATTACCAATATTTAACTTGATAATCTTTTGACCCTCTTCTTCCATTTTAGAAGCAAGTTCAAGAACTGGTCCCCGAATGTCGTAACAGACGTTTTTTAATTTGTCGGATTTTAAAAAATTTTTCACAATATATAAGATGTTAAGTTAATGAGCGTCAATAACGAAAGCTATAATGACCATATTATGACAGAGCCGACGCCGTGAAACTACAACCAGACCCAAAACAATCCCTCAATACCGTTACTCGTTACGATGCAAACTACATCGAAATTAATGAAATAAGGTTTGAGAGTTCGATTTTTCTGATGCCTGAAGGTAATATAGGGCATTGGAACGTTCGTCGTTTTGAAGATCTTCAGCAAACGGATTTTAGTCATATCCTAGATATCAAACCAGCACTTGTCATTTTCGGTAGCGGACAAAAGATTCGCTTTCCTAAGCCTGCCTTATTACAAAACCTTATTCAAGCTCGAATTGGCTTTGAAACTATGGATACCCAAGCTGCATGTAGAACTTACAATATTCTCATGAGCGAAGGACGATTTGTAATGGGCCTTTTTTTAATAGAAAATGAATGAGTAGTCCAACATTTAAAATAAGTGCTACTTTTTTCTCCAATAAAAACTGGGGAATAACTCACCTTGTATGGATTCTTATCCTAGCGCTTGTTTGGCTGGGATGCTTAGGCTTACGTCATCTTATTCCATCCGATGAAGGTCGATATGCAGAAATAGCCAGAGAAATGTTAGTCAGCGGCAATTGGCTAACTCCTCGCTATAACGATTACCTCTATTTTGAAAAACCCCCACTACAAATGTGGGCTACAGCATTTATTTTCAAAGTGTTTGGCTTAGGAGAGTGGCAAGCACGCGCTTGGAGTGGCCTAACATCTTTTGCAAATATTATCTTTGTTGGTTACACAAGCTACCGCCTGTGGGGAGTTCGCGCTGGGACAATATCAGCCCTCGTTTTAGCATCATGCCCACTCTGGATTATTGGTGGTCATTTTAATTCTCTAGACATGGGGATGGCGTTTTTTATGTCAAGCGCCTTATGCTCTTTAATTCTTGCTCTTCATTCTCAACTCAAATCACCTTCGGAGCAACTTTGGATTTTACTTTGTTGGTCAATGATGGCTCTAGCTGTTTTATCTAAAGGTCTTATTGGAATCGTATTACCTGGCCTAGTATTGATTATCTATTCACTTTTTAGTGGTGATTGGAAGTCTTGGAAAAGAATGTACTGGTTAAAAGGCTTAAGTCTATTTTTCCTTATTACATCCCCTTGGTTTGTGATGATCTCTTTTGAGCACCCTAGCTTCTTAGACTTTTTCTTCATTCATGAACATTTTGAGAGGTTCACCACAAATGAACATCAAAGAGGTGCTCCCTGGTATTTCTTCATCCCACTTATTATTGTGGGTATTATTCCCTGGATTTTTCATTTACCTCATGCTATCCAACTAGGACTTACCAACAGAAAAAATAACCCCTCAGGTTTCAAACCACTTTTTTTATGCTTAAGCTGGGTTGTGTCAATTACTGTTTTTTTTAGCATGTCTCACTCTAAACTTCCAGGTTATATTTTTCCAGTTATCCCAGCTATTGCTATTTTGATTGGTTATGCACTGTTGCAGCTTTTTGAAAAAAAGAAAGAACTTAGCTCATCTGGAGCAAAGTTGTGGCAATTTCAGTTAGTTATCTTCGGGCTTATTTTTTTCATAGGTTTATTTTTCGTTCCAGAAATTGCAAAATTAGGTGAGGTTTATGAAGCAGATT
>DAIQPR010000019.1:0-4493 GCA_036787315.1 Polynucleobacter sp.
GAGTTAGATATTTCTGAGACGGCTCAGGCGATGGGATGTAGCGAAGGTAGTGTTAAAACGCACTGTTCGAGGGCTACGCAAACCCTAGCAACAGCTTTAAAAAAACTTGGGATTTCTTTTTAATACGGTAAAAAATTATGAACGCAACACCAACAAACCTAACCATAGTTAACACCTCAATTGGCAAAGAGTTGACCAGTGAGGAACTTTTTGAAGATCAAATTGGTAAAACTGTTGCTCGTTCTTTGGACAAGGAACTCAATCACTTGTCTCCAAAAGTATTGCAACGCCTTGAAAAATCAAGACAAATTGCAATTCAACAAAGCAAAAAAGGGACTTCATCTTCCAGATCCATTAGTTTGCGTGGAATTTTTCCAAATTTGGGGCCCCTTACACCAATCTTTGTTGTCCTTATTCTGGTTTTCGGTATTGCTCAATGGCAACAAGATGCAAGAATCAACGATATAGCAGAACTTGATACTGCAATTTTGACTGACTCCGTTCCTCCTAATGCCTATGTTGATGATGGTTTCAGACTATTTATGAAAAAAATGGTGAATGCGGCTCAAAAAGAAGCGATTGATACTTCATCTAACACTACAGATCAAGAATCTTCTACTACTCCTCAAGCACAAGCTACGGATGAAAGTAATAAGGCTCCTGATATTAGTACTAATCAATAAATTACGGATTCATCAATTCCCTATGATTAGTCTAAGAAATGTTCTGTTCAGCATTTTCCTTACTATGTGCATTTCACATAGTAACGTGGTGCTTTCGCAGGGTGTTTTATCCTCTGGACAATCTTGGGTAAGCCTTAGCAAACCACAGAAAGAAACTCTCGCTACTTTAGAAGAGGATTGGGGTACCCTCTCAGCAGAGCAAAAAACCAAATGGATTCAATTAGCCAACAAATACGAGAAATTACCTCAATCAGATCGCGATCGATTGAAATCAAGAATGTCAGATTGGGCAAAGCTATCTGTTTCTGAAAGAAGGGTTGCTCGTGCCAATTTTATTAAAAGTTTAGAGATTCCAAACGATAAAAAATCTGAAGCCTGGGAAGCTTATCAGCAATTAACTCCCGAAGAAAAAAAGCAACTTGCCGAAGAAGCAGAAAAAAATAAATCTAAGAAACCTTCTTTAGTAAACTCTCCTTCACTAAAAAATTAACACTTTTTGTTTTGGCTTCCCTCTCACCAGCCCCTAGTATTCGACGAAGAATTTGTATAACCCTATACGAAATGCTCATCCTACTCGGGGTTTGGGCAATCGGCTATCTTGTCCCTTCGCTTTTAATTGGAGTCTTATTTGAAAAACAAGTCCCCAATTGGGTGGCTTTTGGTCATGTCTATTTGATCTTCGGAATTTATTTCACTTGGTATTGGACCAAAACAGGTCAAACACTTGCAATGCAGACTTGGCACGTCAAAATGGTTGATGAGAATGAAAATCTACTTAAAAGAAATCAAGCTCTCATTCGCTACGCTATCTCATCACTCTGGTTAATCCCAACCATCATTATTTATATTATCTTTAAATATGTATTTATGGCGCCTTTAGGGCATTGGCCAACTATCGAACTAATGTTTTGTATGATTTTATTTTTCTGGCCTTTAACATGTCTATTCGATAAAGCAAATCCCCATGGTGCTCAATCCCTTGCCGATAGACTATCAAAAACAAAACTTATCATGATCCAAAAATCTAAGGACTAATCCTAAGATTTCAGAATCATCATGGGGGAAGTATTCAGCGTTTTTAAACGCAACCAAAAACTCACTAACCAATTAATCCCAATTCCAAGAAATACTCCACAAATTACAATCCAAAATGGATAGGACATTTCAACTTCAAGTAAATAATTGGATAGATACCATCCAGCAAAGCTAGCAAATATGCCGCTTAATATGCCTGCAATACCACCACAGGTTAATAACTCGAATAACCATACTCTTTGCAAAAAAGTTTGATCAGCACCTAATGTTTTAAGAATCGCAACCTCATTCATTCTTTGCTCTTGCACCGAAACTAAAGAAATCATTAACACTACCGCACCCGCAAGAAGGGTAAATAAAAATAATACCTGTATTGCGAAAATTAACTGCTGCAAAATACCCTGTGCTTGTGATAAAGATTCATCAACATTCACTGCCGTTATATTTGGAAATCGCTGAATAATATCCATATCAATTCTTTGATTATTTTCTTGTCTAAAAGCCATAATCCAGCTTTGTGGCGAATCCTTTAATAATTCTTCAGGCATCATCGCAAAAAAATTAACCCTTAGTGAATTCCAATCTAATTTCCTTACAGAGCTAATTTTTACTTTATAAACAGTCCCAGCAATATCAAAACCTAACTCATCTCCTATCTTTAGTCCTATAGATTTCATAATCCCTGACTCCATCGATACTTGATGAGGATCTGTTTGATCAAACCATTTACCGACGATCAATTTATTTTTTACCGGCACTTGTTTTGAATAGGAAAGATTAAATTCGCGTTCAACAAGTCTCTGTGTATTGGCATCAGAAAAATCACTAGCTCTTATTTCACGCTGATTAATGGTGACCAATCTCCCACGTATCATGGGATATGAGTCAAAGTCAGTTTGCTCTAAATTGCTTTTAAGTAAAGACTCAACTTCCGCTTTTTGCTCAGGTAATACATTGATGATGAAGCGATTATTGGCATTTGGCGGAATACTCGCTTGCCAAGACTCAAGCACATTAAAACGTATCACGATAAGTAATAAAAGGGCTAACATTGCAACCCCAAGCGCACTAATTTGAAAACTCACCCAAAATGGACTACCAGATATTTTTTGTGCAGCATATCGAATACCTTTCATTGCGTAAAAACCTTGAGAGAGATATTTACCAACTAATCGAGATGCAACAAAAGCACATCCTATAAAAATTAAATAGGCAACTATAAATCCACCTAAAACAATGAGACTTAAGCGAACATTGTTTGCAATCCATAACAATAGTAAAAAGTAACTCATCAATCCCAAACCAGCACTGAGAAGATAGTTAAATTTAAGCACTATATTTTCTTTACGCAATGCCACACTCGGAGATACTTGCGTCAGCGCATACAAGGGAGGGAAACTAAAGCCAATCAATAAAACAAAAGACACTAGAAAACCCCAAAGTATGGGCCATCCACTTGGACTAGGTAAATTTTTGTCCATTAAATTTTGCAAAATATTAACTAAGACTTCCTGTAAGAAATATCCACAAGTTAATCCAATAAAACTAGATATCAACATAATTTGAAAGAAGACATATATATGTCCTTTTAGTATTTGATATCCTGAAGCACCAAAACATTTTTTTACAACGGTCTGCGTAACTTGCTTTTTCGCATAACGCCTACTCGCTAGGGCTATTCCAACAGCAGCGATCATGCCAGTTAATAAAGCTACCAATGATAGAAAACGATTTGCCTGATCAATTGTTTTTCGAACTAGAGGCTGCCCGTTTTCAATATTCTCAATACTTATTCCACGGATATTATTTTCTTGAATATATTCTTGAGCCCAACTCTGGAACTCTTTTAATGTGGCCGAACTCATCGCTGATGATTTGGTCTCATTTTCAGCAATAAGCAAGCGATAAGTAGCTCGACTTCCTAATCCTAGGAGTTTGGTTCGCTCTAAATCTTCGTAGTGAATCATTACTCTAGGTGCAAAATTCATGAATCCAGCACCACGATCAGGTTCTTGAAGAATAAAATTACTGACTTTAAATTTTTTCTCACCAAGAGCTATTTCATCGCCAATTTTGATTTGGTAAATATCAGCTAATTGCTGATCAAGCCATGCACTCCCAATCACCAAATTTTCATTGGAATATCTAAGAGTTAACTTTCCACGCAAAGGGTATGTGGAAGAAACTGCCTTAAGAGAAACTAATTTACTCTCTTGTTCATACCGCATCATTGTTGAAAAAATAACAGTATTTGCAGTTTGCAATCCATTCTTAACGGACTTTTCTTGAAATTTTTCATCAATAGGGTGATCACCTCTGACAATCAAGTCTGAGGCAATCATTTCATGTGCTTTTTGTGAGAAGGACTTCTGTAGCCGATCTGCTAAAAAAGTAACGCTAGAGATTGCCGTGACCGATATGATCAAGGCAATCATCAGCCAAATTAACTCATTGGAAATCGCTAATTTTTTTTTAAATGCCAGCAAAGCTTCCGCCATCGACTCTCAATGAAGTACCAGTGATATAGGAAGCCTTTTGACTTGCTAAAAAAGTTGCTACATCAGCATACTCTTCAGGTGTTCCATATCTTTTCATTGGAATCGAACTAACACTTTTTTGAGTGATCTCTTCTAAAGGTTTATTTTCGGTTTTAGAGCGTTGCTGATCTAAATGAAGAATTCTGTCTGTAAGTATTCTTCCAGGCAAAATCAAATTCACTGTAATCCCTTCGCTAGCAACTTCATTCGACAAGGTTTTAGTCCAACCATTTAATGC
>DAIQPR010000019.1:4503-22096 GCA_036787315.1 Polynucleobacter sp.
ATTTAATGCTAATCGCAAAGTATTAGATATTGCTAAATTTGGAATTGGTGCAATCGTTCCGGAACTCGTGGTCGTAATAATTCTTCCCCATTTTCTAGCTCTCATACCCGGAAGAACACGATCAGTCACTTTCATGATCATTAAAACCATGTTATTAAAACTAGATTGCCAAACATCAATAGGCTGATTAAAGGCTTGGCTCATCTGAGGCCCGCCTGAATTGTTAATTAAAATCTCAATCGGTCCAACTTCATTTTCTATTTGCGTAATCTTGGAATCAATTTGATCTAATTGGTATAAATCCCAAGGAAGAACATAAGCAAAACCACCATTAGCACGAATTTCTTCAGCAGTTTCATTTAACAGGGATTCACTTCGACCGGTCAATACAACCTTTGCACCTTCTTTAGCTAATGAACAAGCTATCGCCCTACCCAAGCCTTTACTAGAGGCCAATACGAGAGCAACTTTGTCTTTTATACCTAAATCCATATATTTCTCCTCACTTTTATTAATTTGCTAATAAATCTTCCCATTTTGACATTAAGTCATCAATACGTTTTTGAATCTCGACTGCCCGATCTTGTAATTTTTTTGCATCTTTCGGCGTATCAATATATATCTTTGGGTCACTCAGAGACTCTGTGATTTTGAGTTGTTCTTGTTCTAATGTTTCTATTTCAGAACTTAGGTTGTCTATCTGGGTAGCTTGATATTTATTATTTGATTTTTTGACAACTGGAGTTTCAATTTTATTTTTGTTAGGCTTTGGAGATTTTTCCTCTTGCTTAACATTTTTCTCTAAATCTAATCTTCGCTGATTTTGAACTTTCCAATCTTCATATCCACCCTCATACTCACGCCATTTGCCAGCACCTTCAAAAGCAATCATACTGGTGACAACGTTATCTAAAAATTGACGATCGTGGCTAACCAAAAAGACTGTACCCTTATAGTCCTGTAAAAACTCCTCCAATAAATCCAATGTATCTATATCAAGGTCATTTGTGGGCTCATCCAAAACTAAGACATTAGCTGGCTTAGCAAATAATCTTGCCAAAAGGAGACGATTTCGTTCTCCACCAGATAAAGTTTTAATAGGTGAACGTGCTCGCTGAGGGGAGAATAAGAAATCATTGAGATAGCTTTTAACATGCTTACGCTGTCCACCAATCTCAACCCACTCACTTCCAGGGCTAATAAAGTCCTCTAAAGTCGCTTCTAAATTTAAAGACTCTCTTAATTGATCAAAATAAGCAATTTCAATCATGCTTCCTTGCTTCACTTCCCCTTCGTTAGGCTGTAACTCACCAAGTATGATTTTTAGCAAAGTAGATTTTCCAGCACCATTGGGACCTAAAAGACCAACTTTATCTCCTCGAAGAATCGTAGCCGTAAAGTCTTTTACGATTTGCTTATCGCCAAATGCCAAAGAAACATTTTCTAAGGCAGCAACAATTTTCCCAGTCTTTTGCCCCGAATTGATGTCTAGCTTAACTTGACCAACAATCTCTCTACGTTGAGACCTTTGCTCTCGTAATTGCTCTAAACGTGCAATTCTGCTAACACTGCGAGTTCTTCTTGCCTCAACCCCTTGACGTATCCAAGCCTCCTCTTGAGCAAGTAATTTATCAGCCCTAGCATTTGCTAATGACTCATCCATTAATTGACGTTCTTTGAGCTCTAAATAGGATTGAAAATTACCAGGATAACTTCGAATAATTCCGCGATCTAATTCAATAATGCGAGTAGCAACTCGATCTAAGAAAGCTCGATCGTGCGTAATAAATACTAATGATCGATTCATCTCAATCAAAAGCTGTTCAAGCCACTCAATCGAATCCATATCTAAGTGATTCGTAGGCTCATCTAATAAAAGCACATCCGGTTGTGTTACTAATGCCTGTGCAAGAGCAACTCTTTTCTTATTTCCTCCAGATAGTTCAGACATCAATCGATCAGCATCTAAATGTAATTGGTGCAAAACCTCTTCAATCTTTTGTTCCCAAGCCCATCCTTGATTTGCATCAATCATGCTATAAAGTTGATCCATGCGTTGACCAAGCTCGTCAGTCCACTCCTGCATACTTAGCTCTTCATACTCCAAGCGCTGGGCTTTTATTTCTTCCAAACCTCTTGAAACCGTTTCAAAAACAGTGTCCGTCGATAAAAAATCTGGTTCCTGAGCCACATAAGCTATCTTTATTCCCTGCTGCTTTTGTATGAGTCCAGAATCAGGCTTTTCAATTTCCGCGATGATCTTTAAAAAAGATGATTTTCCAGCACCATTGCGTCCAATTAAGCCCACTCTTTCTCCCTCTTCCAGAGAAAATGAGGTGTTTGCTAAGAGGTCTACGTGCCCATATGCAAGCTGAGCATCACTTATTACAAATAAAGCCATGAAAAATTACAATCTATTAGGAAAAGAAAAATCTGGATTGATTTTGTCTGAGAATGACATTTTAAGCCGAACTGATGTCAATTGCTTGATAATAGAGCTGTGGAAAAAGTACGAATATCCAAATTACTCTCTGAACAAGGTCTATGCTCCCGTCGTGAGGCAGACCTCTATATCGAACAAGGTCTCGTGACGGTTGACGGTGTTGTCGTCAACGAGCTTGGTTCTAAAGCCTTTCCGACACAAAAAATTGAATTAAAAAAAGAAGCGAAACTAGTTCAAGATGCCCGAATTACGATTATTTTGAATAAACCCGTGGGATTTATATCCCATCTGGATGAAGATAAAGAATATGAACCAGCAGTTTCTTTGATTACTCCAGATCGATTCTTCAGAACACACCTAGATGCCAATAAGAATGCAAAGATTAACACTCGAGGTCTAGCGCCAGCTGGAAGACTAGATATAGATTCCACAGGCTTATTCGTCTTAACCCAAGACGGTAGAATCGCCAAACAAATTATTGGTGAAAATAGCCAAATCGAAAAAGAATATTTAGTTCGTGTAGAGGGTGAATTAGCTCCATCTGGCTTAGCTTTGTTGTGTCATGGTCTTTCACTAGACGGTGTTGCATTACGCCCCGCGAAAGTAAGTTGGCAAAATGAAAATCAACTCCGCTTTGTGTTGCGTGAAGGAAGAAAACGCCAAATTCGTAGAATGTGTGAATTGGTGGGACTTCATGTTACTGGTCTTAAGCGCATTCGAATTGGTCAAATTACTTTAGGAAATTTACCCCTAGGACAGTGGCGTTTCTTAAGACCTAATGAAAAGTTTTAGTTTGGAGATTTACCGTGTTTTTAAATATCTCAACCTATCGTTTTTGTGAGTTATCAAATCTTGAAAATCTAAGAGAAACATTCCTTGAAAAATGCCTTTCTAACCAACTTAAAGGTACCATCCTCATTTCACCGGAAGGTATCAATATGTTTTTGGCTGGGCAAGAAAACCATATTCGAGATTTTTTTACCTGGTTAAATCAATTTCCCGAACTTGTAGATATACCTACAAAAGACAGTTGGTCAAAAAAACAACCCTTTAAGAAAATGCTTGTAAAGATCAAAGATGAAATTATCAGAATGAATCATCCTTTAATACAGGCTTTTAAAGAACGCGCTCCTAGCGTTAGTGCCGAGAAGTTAAAAAAATGGCTCGAACAAGGTCACGATGACAACGGCAAGAAAGTTGTTTTATTGGATACACGTAATGCTTTTGAAGTGGAGTTTGGAACATTTGATAATGCGATACATTTCAATATTGAAAAATTTAGTGAATTTCCAAAAGCAGTTTCAGAAAATATCGATCAATTAAAAGACAATACAGTAGTCAGTTTTTGCACAGGTGGTATTCGCTGCGAAAAAGCAAATCTACTAATGCAAAAAATGGGCCTTAGCAATACACTTCAACTCGAGGGAGGTATTTTGAAATACTTCGAAGAAGTTGGGCAAGATTATTATCATGGTGGATGTTTTGTTTTCGATGATCGGGTCGCACTTGATCCTGACCTAACAGAACATCCCCCTGAAAATAATCAACGCGGCAATTATTGAGTAAGTAGATTGAAATGCTCTACTGCCGGAGGGGCAGCGAAAAATGGAGAAACAATTTCACGCCACTCCTTATAAGCCGGCGAGTTCCTGAAATCAACAATATGATTCTCGAGAGTTTCCCACTCAATCATTAATAAATATCGTTGTGGATTCTCAATCCCTTTTTGAATTTTGAAACTCTTAAATCCAATTGCTTTTGAAATGACTTGACGAACTCCTCGCTCAATTGCCTCATCAAATTCAGTATTTTTACCAGCTTGGATTGTAATATCTGCAATTTCTAAAATCATATTTTTTTCCTTTATCCAATTTTTTTTAAGTTGTTCTTGAAATAACTAGCACGATCAATATAGTTCTTTGCACTTAATGCTAAGCGGTCCATATTTTCTTGGCTAAGCTCTCTCGCTACTTTAGCAGGAGCACCAATAATCAATGAACCAGCAGGAAATTCTTTACCTTCAGTAACTACAGCTCCAGCACCTACTAGAGAACTCTTACCAATAACGGCTTTATTGAGGACAACAGCTTGAATACCAATCAGTGCTCCATCTTCGATAGTGCATCCATGCAACATCGCCTGATGTCCTACAGTAACGTTATCCCCAATTTTTAAGGGGCAACCTGCATCAATATGTAAAACAGTGCCTTCTTGAATACTGGATCCAGATCCAATCGTAATAGCATCGTTATCACCTCGAATGACAACGCCAGGCCAAACAGAGGAAAAAGCACCAATGGTAACGTTGCCAATAATAGTCGCCTCTGGAGCAATATATGCATCAGGATGAATGTTGGGTACTAAATCACCCAATTGATAAATAGCCATTAAATCTCCTTTATTTTAATAATTGATACGTGTAAATGCCTAAAAAAGTCATCACTAAAGACCCTATCAAATGCACCACGACTGTAGACAGTGCTATACCAATTTGGCCCTCTTGAATCATGTTAGTTACTTCAGCAGAAAAGGATGAAAAAGTTGTTAAACCACCTAAAAATCCTGTAATGATAAAAAGACGCCACTGTGGGGGTAGATCTGTATGTGTAGTGAAAAAAGCTACAGCAACACCAATTAAATAACCGCCAATGAGATTAGCAGCAACCGTTCCAAGTGATAAAAAAGCCGAAGCAGAATCTAAAATTAAACCTAGAACCCAACGCAAAACCGCACCTAAGGATGCACCAATACTGATTGCTAATATAGAGTTCAACATGTCAAAACATATTTCTCAATGGTTAATGAAATTTCACAACTAAAACAACACCTATTAATGACATTTATGATTTTTACCCAAAATAATATTTAAATTAGTTTATATAAACTCTATTTTGAATTTAATAAGCAAGTTTTTTTAGTAACGCTTCCATTGTAAACAACTCAATATGCGATTTCATCATTTACTGCATTAGAAACAATTAGATATTATGATGTACATATGAAGTTTAAAAATATTTGCGTTTTTTGCGGTTCTAGAAATGGCGCTGATCCAAATTTTCCAATATGGTCCTATGAGCTAGGGGCCTCTATTGCCAAAAATCAGCAAACTCTCGTTTTTGGCGGAGGTGGCAATGGACTCATGGGAATCGTAGCTCAAGCTGCACTTGATGCCAAAGGGTCTGTTATAGGTATCATCCCTCATCAATTGCAATCCAAAGAAGGTCTTGTTGAAAATTTAACCAAAGCATATTTCGTTAAAACCATGGGGGAAAGAAAACAACTCATGGATGACTATGCCAATGCCTACATTGTCTTACCTGGTGGAATTGGAACTCTGGATGAATTATTCGATGTTTGGGCAACTTCTCAAACTGGCTTTCACCATAAACCAATATTGATTGCAAATTGGTCTGGCTATTATGATGGACTCATATCCTTCCTAAAAGATTCCATCCAAAATGGGTTTGTGTCAGATTCTCATTTTGAAAAAATAAAAATCATCTCCACTGTAGATGAATTAATTCAAGAAATCAGCTCAAGCTCTTAGACTATTAGCACATACAAAAGCACTAGACCAAGCCCATTGAAAATTATGGCCCCCTAAGTGTCCTGTCACATCAACGCATTCGCCAATAAAAAATAAACCTGGGTGTTGACGTGACATCAGTGTCTTACCATCTAATTCTTTTGTATTGACTCCACCCAGCATAACCTCAGCCTTATTCCACCCTAGAGTCCCGGCAGGTTTCACATTCCAATGACAAATTAATTCAATGAGCTGCTGACGTAATTTTTTGGAAACCTCGGTCCATTTCTTACCATGCACATCTAATTGCTTAGCAAATTCTTTTGCTAATCTCGCAGGAAGAAACTCAATGAGAAGTTGATCAACTGTCTTTAAAAGAGAGGAGTCCTCCTGAAGTAATTCTTCTAATTTTTCCTTAGCAACCCATTCAACTTGAATGGCTTGACCCTCAACCCAATATGAACTTGCTTGTAAAACAGCAGGTCCTGAAAGACCTTTATGGGTGATTAATAAGTCTTCATCAAACTTCCCCTTGCCATATCGCTCTTTATGATTTCCAGCAGAAATCATGACGCGAGTACTTAAACCAGCAAAATCCTCAATTGCGGAAAATATTTGTGAAGTAAATGCTAAAGGCACAAGAGCGGGTCTTGTCGGAATGACATCAATATTAAATTGATTGGCAATTTGCATTGCAAAATCACTAGCGCCAATAGCAGGAACTGGAAGTCCACCAGTAGCTATAACTACATTAGGCGTTTGATACGTTTGATTTTCTGTTACAACAAGCCAATTGTCTTCCAGCTTTTCAAGACTATTAACTTGAAGTGGATGCTGAATTTGCACATTTCCCTTTTCACATTCACTCAGTAACATTTCAATAATGTGAGTTGCAGAAACATCACAAAATAATTGCCCTTGATGTTTTTCGTGAAAAGGGATCTGGTACCTTTGAACAAGTTCGATAAAGTCCTTACTAGAATACCTAGCAAGTGCACTTTTCACAAAATTGGGGTTCATTGATAAAAAATTCTGGTGATTTGTGTTTGTATTTGTAAAGTTACACCTCCCACCACCACTAATCCTTATTTTTTCTCCGATTTTCTCAGCGTGATCAATCACTAAGACAGTCTTGCCTAATTGCCCAGCAACACCAGCACAAAAGAGCCCAGCGGCACCTCCACCTATAATTACTGCGTCAATTGATTGCATATCTACCAAATTTAATGAGTTTAATTTACCTTGCTATTGTATTTACATATGAGATTTTTCAACACATTTTAAAAAAAACGGCAAAATAGAGGTTTATTGATTTTTATACCGCCCGCAGGAGATATTTATGACAACAGACAATAACGCAATTAATCGTCGCTCAAGAAACATTACCGAAGGAGTTGCTCGCGCTCCAAATCGTTCTATGTATTACGCAATGGGCTATAAAGAGGAAGATTTTTCTAAACCAATGATTGGTGTGGCTAATGGTCACTCTACAATCACACCCTGTAATAGTGGACTTCAAACCTTAGCAGATGCAGCAGTCGAAGCACTTGAATCAGGGGGGGCGAATTCTCAAATATTTGGTACCCCAACTATCTCAGATGGTATGGGTATGGGTACTGAGGGGATGAAATACTCATTAATCTCTAGGGAAGTTATTGCAGATAGTATTGAAACTTGTGTAAATGGCCTTTGGCAAGATGGTGTGATCGTTATTGGCGGCTGTGATAAGAATATGCCCGGTGGCATGATGGCCATGGCGAGAACGAACGTTCCAAGTATCTATGTTTATGGTGGAACCATCAAGCCAGGACACTATAAGGGTCGTGAATTAAACATTGTTTCTGCATTTGAAGCGGTTGGAGAGTTTACTTCTGGAAGACTAAGTAGTGAAGACTTAAAAGGCATTGAACAAAACGCTTGTCCTAGCAGCGGCTCTTGCGGCGGAATGTATACAGCTAACACAATGAGCTCAGCTTTTGAGGCGCTCGGAATGAGCTTACCTTACTCTTCAACAATGTCTAATATTGATGAAGAAAAAAGAGAAAGTGCCGCTGAATCCGCAAGAGTTCTAATCGAAGCGGTAAGAAACAATCTTCGTCCAAGAGATATTATTACTAAAAAATCAATTGAAAATGCTGTATCAGTCATTATGGCTGTTGGCGGATCAACTAACGCAGTCTTACACTTTTTAGCAATTGCTAGCGCTGCAGAAGTTGATTGGACAATCGATGATTTTGAACGTATTCGTCGTAAAGTTCCAGTCATCGTGGACATGAAACCATCAGGAAAATATCTTGCTACAGATCTTCATCTTGCTGGCGGCATTCCGCAAGTGATGAAAATTTTATTAGATGGCGGACTTTTACATGGCGATTGCATGACGATTACTGGTAAAACAATTGCTGAAGTTTTAAAAGATGTACCTTCAACTCCAAGAAGCGATCAGTACGTTATTCGACCATTAAGTAACCCAATCTATGCAGAAGGACATTTAGCAATTCTGAAAGGAAACCTATCTCCTGAAGGTTGTGTAGCTAAAATCAGTGGCTTGAAAAACCCAAGCATTACAGGACCAGCTCGTGTCTTTAATTCTGAAGATGACGCAATGGCAGCCATTATGGCTAATAAAATTACTCATGGTGATGTTGTCATCATTCGTTATGAAGGCCCTAAGGGTGGTCCAGGTATGCGTGAAATGCTATCACCAACCTCAGCACTTATTGGTCAAGGCTTTGGAGAAACCGTTGGTTTAATTACTGATGGTCGTTTCTCAGGTGGAACATGGGGTATGGTTGTAGGTCATGTATCGCCAGAAGCCTATATGGGGGGAAATATTGCCCTCGTTGAAGAAGGAGACTCTATTACGATTGATGCCCACAAACTATTAATCCAGCTCAATGTATCAGAAGAGGAATTAGCAAAGCGCCGATCAAACTGGGTGCGTCCTAAACCAAAGTACACCCGTGGTATTTTGGCTAAATACGCAAAACTTGCAAGTTCAGCAAGCCTCGGAGCTGTAACAGATTTAAATCTTAATTTAGATCAAGAATAAAAAAACCGCTTCGGCGGTTTTTTAATGTCGATGCATATTTGACATTGACTCACTTGAAAACGTGACGTCAATTTTCCCGGCTTTTTCAAATTGCAATGTCATCTTCAATTGCTCACCTTCTTTGATAGGATTATCTAACCCCATGAGCATCAAATGATATCCGCCAGGCTTTAGCTCTACACTTCCGTTAGCCGGAATTTCAATGGCGTTGATTTGACGCATCATCATCCTATCCATATCCATTTTCATTTCATGTATTTGGACTTCTTTAGCACGCGAGAAAGTTACTCCTACTAATTTATCTATAGATGTACCTTTATTTTGAATCTGAAAATAAGCACTACTCATAGACTGACCAGGAGCAGAAACTCTAACTATTGGTTTGATAATTTGAATTGAATTTGTATTTGACTGAGCAAAAACATCATGCATAAAAAATAAATTTGTTACCAAAGCTATGCTGACAATAATTCTAAGAAAGCGCATGTTAAAACCTTATATAATCTGAGTGGAAAATTGTTCAAGACAAATAATTGTCTACCCCTTATGATAAAGGATATGAGTCAAAAAAGAATTGCTTTTTTTGCTGATGTTCACAGCAACCTTGAGGCCCTAGAAACTTGCCTAGCTCATGCTCGTCAAGAAGGCGCGACAAAGTTTGTATTCTTAGGCGACTTAGTAGGCTACAATGCAAATCCTAAAGAAGTAGTTGAATATGTCATGCAATTAGTAGACCAAGGTGTTGCAATTGCTCTTCGTGGAAATCATGACACGGCATGCTTTGAGGATTACTCTACCAAAATGAATCCTGAAGCCAATCTAGCGATAGACTGGACCATATCTCAGCTTCATAAAGATCATATTGAGTTTTTAAAAAATCTTCCGCTAGTACATCAAGAAGATGATCAGTGTTACGTTCATGCTTCCGCATTCCAACCTGAATCTTGGCATTACGTCAATGATGGGCTCTCTGCTTGGAGAAGTGCCGAATCATCTGGAAAGATATACACTTTTTCTGGCCACGTTCATGAACAATCACTGTATTACCAAAGTTCAGTTGGTAAACTCATTTGTTTTAATCCTAGACCAGGCGATTCCGTTCCAACAGGAAGACATCGTAGATGGGTTGCTATTGCAGGGTCATTGGGTCAACCTCGCGATGGTAGCCCTAAAGCAAATTATTTGCTATTCGATTCAGAGGAAGAGTCCATGTTCTTCCACCGTATTTCATATGATCATTTGCAAGCTGCAGATAAAGTCTTAGCGGCTGGTTTGCCTGAAAGTCTCTCGAGAAGATTATTACAAGGTAAATAAATATGTTTTCTATTTTTCAAAATGCCTCTCCATATGCATACGATATCGAGGCAGTTGATGATATTTTTCAGACCGGGAAAACAGTTGATCAATTTCTTATCGGAGATGAGGTCCATCGTGGAGGTATGGCAACGCTTAAGCAAGCATTTATTAATAATGATTCATCGCAGTCCATTCTTCTTAAGATTCCTCGTGTTGGCAAAGACCAACCTGTTGATAATTTAATTTGCTTTGAAACAGAATTAACGATTCTTAAGTCAATTAAAAGTCCATACGTTCCACGCTTTATTAAAGGTGGAAACCTTGCAAAAAATCCTTATATTGCTATGGAGAGAATTGAGGGAATCTCTCTAGAAAAAGTATTACAAGAGCAAAAACCTTTTTCTATTGAAAAAAGTATTGTTATATCTTTAAACCTTCTAAGAGCCATTCAAGATTTGCACTCACAAGAAGTTATTCATTTAGATTTAAAACCAGATAATGTTTTAATCAATGAAAATAATGATATCTATATTATTGATTTTGGATTAGCCCATCATGCAAGATATCCAGACCTTCTTGCGGAGGAGATGCGAAAAGGTATCGGTTCCGCGCCCTATATTTCTCCAGAACAAATTGTGGGTGTTAGAGAAGATTCTAGAAGTGATATTTTTTCATTTGGTGTAATTCTCTATGAAATGCTTACGGGAGAATTGCCTTTCGAAAATCCTCAAACTTTAAATGGTCTTAAACGTCGCTTTTGGGCACAAGCAACTCCTCCAAGAGCGCTTCGTCAAGAAATCCCACCATGGCTACAAGAGATTATTTTACGTTGTTTAGAGCCCTATGCTAAAGATAGATACCAAAGTGCAACACATATCAGACAACTTATTAAAGAACCCTCAACAATCAAACTAACAGAGCGTGCAGAAAGAATTCGCCCCCTTTCTCTTTGGGCAAATCTAAAGAGATGGTTTAGGATAGCTGGATACGAACCCTCTCCAATTCTAAGAAGTGAAGTTATTCATGAGCAAGCACCTCTAATGGTCGTAGCCATTGATGTTAGCAGTGATAACCAACAAATGTTTGAAAGAATGCAACGCGCAGCTTCGAATATTATTAGAGTTTTCCCAGAAGGCCGTATCTCTTGTATTGGTGTTATTTTAAGTACTCCTACATTCGAAGGGGAAAAAGAAATAGACTCGGCAAGTGGTCAATTTAGAGGATATTTAGTACGCTTAATGGATTGGGCTAAACCTTTAAATATGTCCTTAGAACGTATCTCGTTCCACGTCTTTGAGTCGCTTGATCCTGCTACCAAAATTGTTGAATTTGCAAGTGATAATGACGCGGCGATAATCTTGGTCGGTGCCAGTAGGTACATACCTAATCGAGTTGTGCCTTGGAGATCCATCATGACAAAAGTTGTTGAAGAAGCACCCTGTAGCGTTCATGTTGTGAGATTGTAATCAAGGTTAAACTATCCCAATGCAAGATAAGATTACTTTATTCCACCCTATATTAAATAATGATGCTTGACTCTATCTCTCAAGCATTCCATCTCATCCTCAGCCTTGATAAAGAAGTAATTAATATCTCAATTACTTCAATAGTGGTGAGTGGAATAGCTCTTATTATTGGTATTTTTGTAGGTCTTCCACTTGGAGCACTATTAGCAATTTCTCAATTTCCTGGGAAAAAATGGTGTATCACTTTTTGTAACACCCTCATGAATGTTCCCACAGTCATTATTGGCGTTTTAATATATTTACTTTTATCTCGCAGTGGCCCTTTAGGCAATTGGGGCATTCTTTTTACAAAATCCGGCATGGTCATCGCTCAATCGTGTTTAACAATCCCCATCATTACTGCAGTTTCAAGACAAATTATTGCTGATGCTTGGAATACGCATCGTGAAACGTTTTGTACTTTACGGCTTCAATTAAAGGATCAAATTAAATGGATATTATGGGATTGTAGATTCTCCCTCATCGTTGTCGTTTTACTAGGGTTTGGTAGAGCAATATCAGAGGTGGGCGCAGTCATGATTGTTGGTGGCAATATTGCTCACTTCACAAGAACACTCACAACTGCCATAGCGCTAGAAACTAGTAAAGGTGATTTATCGCTCTCTTTATCTCTAGGTATTGTTCTTTTATGTATCGTTCTAGTCGTGAATATCATTGCTCATTTTTTTAAAAGTATTGCTGAGAAAAAATATGGCTAGCATACAACTTCAAAATATACATTTACGCCAAGCAGAGCGGCACATTTTAGATATCGAAAGTAATGAAATTCCGGTAAATAATATCACTGGAATTATTGGTCCTAATGGTGCTGGCAAAACAATTTTATTAAAGCTTATCGCTGGACTAATTCAAAATCCAAAGTTTCAAATTTCTTGTTCGTTTAAAGACATTAGCATGGTGTTAAGCCAAACACCTTTGCTGAAAATGAGTGTTAGAGGGAACTTTTTGATGCTCAAAGATACTCATCCTGATTTATCAGATGAGAAAATAAATGCTGTTTTAAAAGCTTTTTTACTCGACCATGTCGCCAACAGTCCCGCGACTAAGATTTCGACTGGTGAACGTCAACGTTTAGCCATTGCCAGAGCTTATCTTATCGGTGCAGAGTTACTTATATTAGATGAGCCAACTGCAAGTCTCGATCCTCAATCAACGCTTTTGATTGAATCAAAAATTATTGATTTAGCCAATCAGGGTATTAAGTTCTTGATTGCGTCACATGACTTTGCTCAAGTTAAAAGAATCTGTGATCAAGTGGTTTTTATCAAAGATGGGAAGATTGTTGAAAAAGGTCACTCTCATGATTTATTTTCAGATCCTAAGAACTCTGAAACAAAATCTTTTATTTCTTTTTACGAATAATTTCTTTTAAAAACTTAAGATGCCAAATCATTGGCTTTTTTTAATGGTAATAATCCAACTGTCAGAGCTGTGCCAAGAATAATAATTAGGCCACCTATTAACATGTTTAGTGTGGGTTTTTCCCCAAGAAATATATCTCCCCATAAAACACTAAATAAGGGAACTATAAAGGTAACAGTTATGGCAACTGTAGGTCCTGCATCATCAATTAATCTATAAAAAAGAATATATGCAATTGCTGTGGAGCCTATCCCTAAACCAATAATACAAGTCCATACAACTAAGGATAATGATTCTGTAGGAAGATGAATTGCAGCGGGTATTGCAAGCATAAAAGAACCTATTAACATGCTTGTAAATGCGAGACTTAAAGGATGAATCCCTGATCCATAAAGCTTCATATAGTTAGTTGCAATCCCATAGGAAAGTGTTACGCCCAAACTAGCCAATATAGGCATACCCAATCCACCAACTGAAAAATGCGCTTTACCCCACATTAAAAAAATGATCCCAGTACAACCTAAAGCTAATCCTAATATACGACTATATGTAAGACGATCTTTTAACCATATTGCACCAATGATTGCAGTCCAAATCGGAGATGTTGAATTGAGTATTGCACCTAAGCCAGCATTCAAATATTGCATGGCATAAGTAAATAAGGTAAATGGAATAACTGAATTAAAACTCGCAATGATAGTAATTCTTGCTAAATCTTTCTTAGCAGGGATGATATTTTCTCGCCAACTTTTTTTGAATAAAGCAAAAACGAATATACCAATCGCTCCAATCAGCAGTCGAGACTCTGCCATGACTATAGGTGCCACATGACCTACTGTAAGCCTAATAAAGACATACGATAAGCCCCAAAGCGCCCCAAGAAGCAAAAAATCAATAATATTTTTAAGTTTCACTCACCTATTATCCATCATGTACGCGCCAGACGGCGCGCAACAAAATTACGATGGGTTAGGAAAGATCCGTCAGGAATGATGCCAAAGTTTCTTCTGGTAAGTTCTCAATATGCATTGGGTACTCTGGATGGTCACAACCAACCATCATCTGCGCTCCTGCTTGTAAAGCCTTTTTCATATCCGTACTTAGTTCAAATCTTAAAAAGTGCACTGCTGAAGTTTTATGTTCAGTTGATCTTTCTAAATCTTCGTCTGCAATCGCGTAAACTCTCGGCTGCCCCTCAACTTGAATAAACATCTTATGCTCAATATTGACTAATTTTGACAAAGCAATTTTTCTATCAGCTTCATTAGGATATTCAAGCATCATAGTCGCTTTGAAATTAGATCCATCTGGTATTAAGGGATTGTATGCATCTAACTCATCTTGCATACCCTCTTCCGTAAATACCTTCTCTACTCTTAACATTTCTTGAATTTGATATTTCATTAAAAACTCATTTTCAAATATCAAGGTTAAATGCTCACCAAGAGTAACTGTTCTTAACTTACGCATCTCTATGGCTTGAGCACGTATCTGAGGCCTAGACTTGTGATAAGCCTCTAAAGTCATTAAATGTTCGCGTGTTAATTTAGACATCTTCAAATTCTCTCTCAAAATAATTTATTTCTTAATACCGTATGCAATCGCAACTAGTGATAGTGGATGTTCCATCTGTGCAGACTTAAGGCCTGCTTCAGACATTCCCTGCTCAATATGATGGCCAGCCAGCTGACAATCCGAACTGATATAGTCAGGTTCATTGTTGGCCATGTTTCTAAATACAGGCTTGCCAATCTTCATCGCCATTGCGTGAAACTCTTTCTTGACACCCCAAGTACCAGAGTGTCCAGAACATCTTTCAACGACATTGACCTCAGTTCCAGGAATCATTTGCAATGTTTCCGCTGTCTTCTTACCAACGTTTTGCACTCTGGAATGGCAGGGTACGTGATAGCTTACTTTTCCCAGTGGCTTAGAAAATTCTGTTTTAAGTAAGCCATCTTTTTTGCGAGCAATCAAATACTCAAACGGATCCCACATTGCATCTTTCACTAATTGAACGTCCTCATCGCTGGGGAACATCAAAGGCAACTCTTGTTTAAACATCAGAGTACAAGACGGTATTGGAGTGACAATTGCATATCCCTCTTTAGCAAGTTTTGCTAATTGTGGGATATTAATATTCTTGTGCTTTTCAACTTCTTCTAAATCACCTAGTTCTAATTTGGGCATTCCACAACATGCTTCTTTATCAACTAAGGCATAAGGAATTTGATTATGTTCAAGAATACTGAGTAAGTCCTGACCAATTCCTGGCTCGTTGTAATTGATATAACAAGTTGCATAAACAGCTACTTTCCCGGGAGTTTTAGCTCCATCTTTTATTTCCCAAGCATCAGATTTTTTTGCAACTTGCTTAAACTTTTTCTCAGCAAAATCTGGAATCCAAGCATTTTTATCTACACCTAAAGCAGACTCCATGATTGATCGAGCAGTGCTGTTGTGGTTCACTGCATTCACGATTTGAGTTACAACAGGAATACCAGCAAATCTACCAATCTTATCCGTTGAGGACAATAAGTTATCTCTAAAATTTGACTCACCTTTTTTATGTTGAATTGCTTTTGCACGCAACATTAAATGCGGAAAATCAAGATTCCACTCATGTGGAGGTACATAAGGGCACTTAGTCATGTAGCAGAGATCACACAAATAGCATTGGTCAACCACTGACGCATAATCAGCTTTGTTAACACCGTGAACTTCACCATCTTCCGTAGCATCAACTAAGTCAAATAATGTTGGGAATGATCCACATAAACTGACGCATCTTCTGCATCCGTGACAAATGTCAAATACACGCTCTAACTCAACATTGAGTTTTTCTTCGTCATAAAACTCTGGATTTTTCCAATCAAGAGGATGACGGGTTGGTGCTTCTAAATTTCCTTCGCGACTCATTCGATCTCCTTTTTGGACATAAGACTCTTTAGAAGATTCCCGATTTCTCAGGAATCTAAAAAGAACCCTAAAGGCTTATTCTACAAATGCGTCTAAAGCCTTTTGATAACGATTAGCGTGTGAACGCTCTGCCTTAGCAAGAGTCTCAAACCAATCAGCAATCTCATCAAAGCCTTCTTCACGTGCAGTTTTAGCCATGCCAGGATACATATCTGTGTATTCATGTGTTTCACCAGCTACAGCAGCAGCCAAACAATCTTTAGAAGACTTAATTGGCATACCAGTTGCAGGATCTCCAGACATTTCCAAAAACTCTAAGTGACCATGTGCATGGCCAGTTTCGCCTTCAGCTGTTGAGCGGAATAAAGCTGCAACATCATTCTGACCTTCTACGTCAGCTTTGTTCGCGAAATATAAATAACGACGATTAGCTTGAGATTCGCCTGCGAAAGCGTCTTTCAAGCACTGTTCTGTTTTAGTACCTTTTAAAGTTGGCATAACATACTCCTTATTAGTTGAAAAAAACGCAAATCAAATCAAAGAAACATTTCTAGATATGACGTGAGAAGTGTATCTACATTCCCAAAAATAGGAAAATTGTATTTATAAAAAATGTTAATAGAATTTAACTATCGATTAACAAGATTGAAATATTCCAATAATTAGTTAACTTAATCTATTTTTATAGAAGCAATACAATAATTAAATGAACAATACTGAAAATTCAATGATGCACTTTCGGCTTGATTACAGCCCTCCTCTTTTTGCATTTGAAGGCGTAGAACTCGATTTTGAGTTAAATCCTTTAAAAACCATCGTATCCTCAAAAATTCAACTTAAAAGACTTCTTCCAGGTTCCCTGACTTTAAAAGGTGAAGATCTTGAATTGATTTCTATCAAAGTAGATGGGGTTCCTTTTAAAGAATTCGAACACTCCTCAAAAGAACTCACTCTTCATCATTTACCCGATCAGTGTTTATTAGAAATTGTTAATTCAATTTGTCCAGAACAAAATACAAGCTTAATGGGCCTTTATGTCTCCGAAGGAAACTTTTTTACACAATGTGAAGCTGAAGGATTTAGAAAAATAACTTACTTTTTAGATCAACCTGATGTTTTGAGTAAGTATAGAGTTCGACTAACTGCTAACAAAAATAATTACCCCGTTTTACTTTCAAATGGTAACTTAATCGAGCAAAAAGATTTAGATGGGGGATTACACACAGTGGTCTGGGAAGACCCTTTTCCCAAGCCTTCTTATTTGTTTGCCATTGTTGCAGGTAAGCTTCATTGCCTTGAACAAGAAATTACAACTGGATCTGGCGCAAAAAAACTTCTTCAAATATGGGTTCGAGAACCTGATCTTCCTAAAACCCATCACGCGATGGAGTCCCTCATTAAATCCATTGAATGGGATGAGGCCAGATTCGGATTAGAACTTGATCTGGACAGATTCATGATAGTTGCTG
>DAIQPR010000020.1:0-22081 GCA_036787315.1 Polynucleobacter sp.
AGTATTGAGACAAAACATCCCTAGTGTGCTCGCCTAAACGAGGTGGTGGGAATCGAACACTCGTTGGTGTGTCATGCATTTTAAGAGGAGTTCCAAGACCTCTTAGATTTTCAATTGAAGCGTGCTGATTATCCACGACCATATTTCTAGCTAAAGTATGTTCTGCTGACAAAGCTTCACTCACGGTATTGACAGGCCCCACAGGAATACCATTTTGTCTAAGTAATGGAATCAAATCAGCAGACTGGAATTTTTGAAGTTCCTTACCTACCATTTCATCTACTTCTACACGATTCAAGATGCGTGCAGTATTCGTTTTGTATTTATCATTCGCAGACCATTCAGGATGACCTAAGATTTCTGATAATTTGGCAAACTGCCCATCATTACCGATTGCTAAAGCAATCAGTTTGTCAGCGGCATTAAATGTTGTATATGGCACTATTGTCGGATGACCATTACCAAATCTTCTTGCTTCTTTTCCTGTAGCCAAATGACTAGATCCTACATTTGCAAGTAGTGCGATTGAAGTATCGTATAAAGCCACCTCAACATGTTGACCTAAACCTGTTCTATAACGAGCCAAAAGCGCTCCTTGAATTGCATTTGCAGCCATCATGCCGGTTGCAAGATCAACAATCGCAACTCCATATTTACTAGGCACGCCATTTTCTTCGCCGCAAATACTCATCAAACCTGATTCAGCTTGCAAAATAAAGTCATATCCAGGAAGTTGAGACAAAGGCCCCTCAGTACCATAGCCAGTTATTGAACAGCGAATAACTTTAGGTGCATTCGTTTTAAACCAGTGTTTATCAAATCCCCACTTCTCAAGTGTTCCATTTTTGAAGTTTTCTAAAACAACATCAAATTGCGGGATTAACTTTGCGAGAAGTGCTTTACCTTCCGCTTGAGAAAAATCAATGGTAATGCCCTTCTTATTACGATTACAACCCAAATAATATGCAGACTCACCATCCAAAAAGGGAGGACCCCACGCTCTCGTGTCATCCCCCGATTTTGGTGATTCAACCTTAACAACTTCAGCTCCCATATCTCCAAGTAGCATCCCACACCAAGGACCTGCAAGAACCCTACTTAGATCAAGTATCTTGAAGCCTGCTAATGCTCCATCGCTAGATTGATTTTTATCTGACATGTTATAGATCACGCATATCAGGAGGTGCATTTAAGTTTTTATGAAAGCCGTCCATATAATCTTCTAATGCAGCTTTATTGCGTAAACGGAATTTCTGGAAGTCAGGCTTACGTCCTTCTAAGAATGCATTCATTCCTTCAAGGCTCTCTTCAGAACCCCAAACATAAGCTAATAATTCCATACCATGTTGCCATGATGCATACAGTTGATCAGATTCAAAGTTCAAGCTTTTCTTCGTCATACGAATCGTTTGTGAACTATTGCTCTTAATGTTTTCACACCATGCAAGTGTTTCTTCCATCAATTTTTCTTCTGGAACACATTTGTTGATCAAACCAATTTTTTCAGCTTCTTTAGCTTCAAAACGCTTTGCCAAGAAAATCATTTCTCTAGCAATACGCTCACCAACAATTCTTGGGAGATACTGAGTAGCACCAACAGTTGGGCAAGCTCCAACTTTTGCACCTGTTTGACCGAGCATGGATTTTTCAGATGCAATCACTAAATCACACCATAAAGCTAACTCATGGCCACCACCCATACACCAACCATTAACCATAGCAATTGCTGGAATTGGAACGCCACGAATAGCCATTGCTAAACCTAACATACGATCGTTCCACATTGATCCATTCGTAAAAGTCAAACGCTTCATTGCATAGAAGTCACCACCGGCTGAAAAAGCTTTATCACCAGCACCTTTAAAAACGATACATGCTATGGATGGGTCTTCGCGAGTTGACTTAACTGCTTCAATCATCTCATCAAGTGTTTGCTCTCTGAAAGCATTCATGACGCGAGGTCTATTGATAGTAATCCAAGCTACCTGATCTTTTACTTCAAAAATGATGTCTTTATATTTTTTTTGGTTCTCCATAACTGCTCCATTTTATTGTTAAAAAAACTACTAAAAACTTAAATCTAAATTACAACCCCTAATTGTAATAACAATTCCAATTAATCTGGTTCAATTTGCAAAACTTCAAATGCACCCTTGAGGCGAGCACTGTATTTTCTACGCATCTCTTTCATCTCTTCATCGGTCCATTTTCTAAAACCTTCTTTAGATTTCATGCCGTATTTTCCATCTTCAATTAACTTAGCCATAACCGGCTGTAATTCCTTTACGTTATATAAAGAAGGCCAGATTTCAATTGAGGCGCCAGCCATACCTTCCCATCCACTTATTTCTTTTTGGGTCATAGGACCAACAGCTGCATATCTAAAACCAAAGCTATACCTGACAGCAGTATCCACATCATCTGGTGTAGCAATACCAGCATCAACCAAAGATAAAGCCTCTCTCATGAGCGCATGCTGAATCCGATTTGCTAAAAATCCTGGGATATCTTTTCTAACTAAAACTGGTTTTTTACCTGCTTCTCTATACATTTTGCAAACTTCCTCACCCATCAATGGATCAGAGTTTTCTCCCAAAACAACCTCAACCAAAGGAACAATGTGTGCAGGCATAAAGTAATGCGCATTAAACATGCGATGAGCAGTCTTTAAATTTGTAGCAATTTTTGAAATTGGAAATCCAGAACTATTACTTCCAATTGGGATGTGGGAAGGAACTCGATGGTCTAAGTCCGCAAATAAAGCTTGTTTTAAAGCCATATCCTCTTTAATGGTCTCAATAACCCAAATTACGTCCTGCCAGTCATCCCATTCAGTAATAGAACCAAAAATAATTGGGCAACTCTCTGGGGTCCAATCAGGATTAATTTCTTTTGTAACTTGCGCTATTTCACCTAATTGGCTTTCGGCTCGCTCTTTGCTTCTTCCTAGCAAGATGACAGAATGCCCATTTGCTAAAAAACCTGCAGCGATACCCACCGCCATAATGCCGGTACCAAGAATGACTATTTTTTTCATTGGTCTCCTCACCCATCATTCAACTTGTACGAACAAGTTAATTTTGTATACTTTGAAAAATTTATTTTTAGTATTATGAATCATACTTATAAAATAAAAGTATATTATATCGACAATATTTTTTAAATAACATGTTCGTACAAGTAAGGAGCCATACAAGTGTTTAACCCATTCCAACAAGTTGAATTAATCAAAGCTGAATTATTTATGTCCATGCCAGCAAAGTTTAGAAATGCTAAAAGGACTTCTTGGGCAGATCCAAATAGACAAGGCGCTGAAATTGAGTGTTTTCTAGAAGGCCCTTCTTTTGATCGTGAAGGAAACCTATGGTTTGTTGACATCCCCTACGGAAGAATTTTCAGAATCTCTACTAAAGGTGAATGGGAACTGATTACACAATATGATGGTTGGCCAAATGGTCTCAAATTCCATAAAGATGGCAGAGCATTCATCTGCGATTACAAAATGGGACTTCTTAGCTTAGATACAAAAACTGGAAAAATTGAAACTATCCTAGGTTCAATGTACAGTGAATCATTCAAAGGCTTAAATGATTTACATTTCGCTGCTAACGGTGATTTGTACTTTACTGACCAAGGTCAAACTGGTATTGCTGATCCAACTGGTAGAGTATTTAGATTAAGAGCTAATGGCCAATTAGATCGCCTAGCACTCAATGTTCCAAGTCCAAACGGAATCACTTTATCCACCACTGATAAACACTGCTATGTTGCAGTAACAAGATCACAGCAAATTTGGCGCTTGCCAATTATGGCTGATGGCTCTGTATCAAAAACTGGTGTAGCAATTCAGCTATCTGGTGGTGCTGCAGGACCAGATGGTATTGAAATGGACTCTGAGAATGGTCTTCTAGTTTGCCATTTAGGTGTTGGTGTTTGGCGTTTTGATAGCAATATGCTCCCTACGCATTTAATTTATTCAGAAAACAAACATCACCATCACCTCGCGAATATTTGTACTGGCGGTGACGGAAGAGATTTGTATATCACTGAATCTATGTCAGGAGATATCCTAAAAGCACGCTTACCTGTTGCAGGTAAAAAAATGTTTGGTTTAAGTTAAATGCTTCAAGAAGTTTCTAAAAGACCAGTCCTATATCGACAAGTTGCAGACCAACTTGTCGATAAAATACAGGCTGGCTTTTGGAAAGTTGGTGAAAATTTACCTTCTGAAAATCATTTATCTCAAGAATTTAAAGTGAGTCGTCAAACAGTACGTCAAGCTCTACAATTTCTTCAAGAAAATGGCTACATCTATCGCCATCAGGGCTCTGCAACTAAGGTAATATCTACTTCACAGCCTCGAAAATTTAGTCAAAGCTTTAATTCGCTGGGTGAGATTCTGAATTACCCTAGAAACACTTACCGCGAAAATCATACTGAAGAATATATAGAGTGTGATGAACACTTACAAAAAATTTTACAAGCCCCGCTAGGTTCAGCTTGGTACCACATTGGTGCTGTTAGACTAGAGGAAGAGACCAATATTAAACTTGCTTGGACAGATATTTATATCCTACAGAAATTTGCAAAGCTTACCCAATTGAAAGATCACGCTACAGAAATGGTTTATGCTCAAATTGAAAAACATTTTGGTGTAAGTATTGCGCACGCGGAAGTGGAAATTTCATCATCAAAGCTTTCACAACAACACGCCAAATTATTGGGTGTTAATCCTGATTCTTCGTCTCTCATTGTTTTAAGAAGATATTTTGATAAAGATGGTAATCCTTTCGAAATATCTATGACGCATCACCCTGAAAATCTTTACACCTTCAAAATGAATTTACGTAGTTCCCATCAAATTAATTAAAGAGAAATAATTATGTCCATTATTAAATCAGTCCATGTAGCAAACGTTAGCGTACCTTTAGATAAAGTTACTTCTTTTTCAACAAGAACTGTTTCCGAACGTCACTATTGCCTCGTAAAAGTAACCAATACTGATGGTGTTGAGGGAATAGGTTTTTGTTACGTTGGAAGCAAAGCTGGGGAAATTGCAAAAGTTGCAGTTGAACAATTACTAGCCCCTAAAATCATTGGCCAAGATAGCAACCGAAGCGAAGGCTTATGGCAAGAAATGTATTCTGAGTCAATTCTTCAAGGTCGTTCCGGATCAGTTATGAGGGGTATTTCTATTTTAGATACTGCAATTTGGGATTTAAATGCACGTGCAGTTGGATTACCACTTCATAAATATCTTGGTGCAGTTGTATTAGACAAAGTTCCTGCATATGCCAGCGGTGGCTATTATGTTGAAGGAAAGACTCCAGCCCTTTTAGCTAAAGAAATGGAATCTTATGTAGAGATGGGCTTTAAAGCAGTCAAAATGAAAACAGGTCGACTTTCTCCAAGAGAAGAAGAAGAACGTTTAGCGGCAGTTAGAGACGCAGTTGGTGATGACATTATTGTTACGATGGATGCTAATAATGCATGGCGTGATTTACCAACTGCAATGGAGTACATTCAACGCTTTGAACAATACAATCCATACTGGATTGAAGAACCCTTCTCACCAGATGCAATCGACTTACACGTTCGTTTAGCAAATAGAACTAGTATCACTGTTGCTACTGGCGAAATCGAGGTAGGACGCTGGCGCCATCGTGAACTTGTAGAAGCAGGAGGCTGTGAGATTCTTCAGTCAGATGCAGCAGTATGTGGAGGAATTAGTGAATGGCGCAGAATTGCTGCCTTTGCAGATTCTAAAGGAGTAACAATTAGCCCGCATTGGTTCCATGATTTGCATGCTCCATTAGTTGCAGCAACTCCAAATGCGCGCTTTGTAGAATTCTTTACAGATGATCAGGTTTTAAATTTCCGTAGATTAATTAATAAGCAACTTGAATTTACAAATGGCGATTTAATGTTGCATAAAGAACCAGGACTTGGATTTAATTTTGATGAAGCTGCAGTCAAAAAATACTCACAAGGAAGCCAAGTATGGACGCAAATTATTTAAGCGCAGAGGAAGTTAAATCTTTTATTAATAAGGTTTTCTGTGGGTTAGGAATGCCTGAAAAAGATGCATCTTTATGTGCAGAATTAATGGTGCGTACCGACTTATCAGGTGCCGATGGTCACGGTGTATTTAGACTGCTTCAATATGCAAAAAGAATTAAAGCTGGTGGCATCAATTTGCATCCTCAGATGAAGCTACTTAAGGATGCACCATCCATTGGATTACTTCATGGTGATAATGCGATGGGTCACTTGGTAATGCATCGTTGTGCAGAACTGGCAATTGAAAAAGCTAAACAGGCAGGAATTGGTTGGATGGGTTGCTGCTATGGTAATCATGCTGGAGCAGGTTCAACTTATGCAAACTTAGTTTCTGAGGCTGGCTTAGTTGGTATATACATGGCTGTTGGTAGTGCAAATCATATGGCTCCTTGGGGTGGTGTTGATCCTCTTTTATCAACTAATCCAATTGCGATTTCAGTGCCTACTGGAATTAATCAATCTCCCGTTATTCTGGATATGGCAACGACTGTTGCCGCATATGGAAAAGTTAAAATGAAAGCCCAAGCTGGAGAACAAATGCCAGTTGGCTGGATGATTGATAAACAAGGAAACCCCCTTACAGATCCAAATCGTTCTTCTGAAGGAACTCTTCTTCCAATCGGAGACTATAAGGGTTACGGATTATCTTTGATGATTGCTCTGCTTGCTGGTTGCATGAATGGCGCAGCAGTAGGAACAGACTTAGTAGATTTTAATGACGATGAGACAGCTGTGACGAATACTGGTCAAACCATTATCGCTGTTAACCCAGATTTTTTAAATGGTTTTGATCATCTATCAGGTGCAACAAATAAATTAATTAATGAAATTAAATCTTCCAAGCCATTACCTAATGTCGATAAAATTCGGATACCTGGAGATGGTGCAGCGCAAGCTCAAGTGAAGAGAAAATCGGAAGGCATCCCTATACCAAAAGGATTGATGAAAAATCTTCAAATATGTGCTGAAATGGCTGGTGTTGAACCCCTTAAGTTTCAATAAAAAATCATGACTAATATCAAACCTAGGTTCTTTATTAATTTAAAAAAAATCCTTGCTATCACTATTGGGATTTATTCAATTAATGGCTTTGCCCAAAGCGCGAATGAATTCCCTAGTAAGCCAATTCGTTTAATCGTTGGATTTGCTGCTGGGGGTGGTTCTGATACATCTGCAAGACTGATTGCACCAAAATTTAGCGAATATATTGGTCAACCAGTCATTATTGAAAATAAGCCAGGTGCTGGTGGAAATCTTGCAAGTGAATTCATCGTTAAAGCACCTGCAGATGGTTACACTATTTTATTAACAACAATTGGGTCATTGGCAATTAATCCCAATATGCCTGAAGGTACTAGCTTTGATCCATTAAAAGATTTCAGCATGATTACCCAAGGTGTTACGTTTTCAAATATTTTGGTTGTAAAAGCTGACTCATCCATTAAAAACCTAAAAGATTTTATTAATGCTGGTAAGGATAAAAAAGGTTTTGTAACTTTTGGTTCTTCAGGAAATGGTAGTACCGGACACCTTGCTGGGGAGTTATTAAAAATCAGGTCTGGTATGAATGCTCAACATATTAATTACAAAGGCGGCGGGCCTGCAATGAATGACTTGTTGGGCGGAAATATTACAGCTATCTTTGCAAGTACTCCAACAGCAATTCCATTTATTGAAGCAGGTAAATTAAGAGCTATTGGTGTCACAGGACCTAAAAGAGCAGTAGCTTTACCAAATGTTCCAACAATTGCGGAGCAAGGATATCCTGGTTATCAAGCTGAAAACTGGTATGCCTTTGTTGGTCCGCCAAAGATGCCTCAAGAAGTAGTTGCCAAATTAAATACTGCTTTAACCAAAGCAATGAAAGATCCAGAAACTTTAGATCGTCTTCATAGAGTTGGACTAGAAGCATCTCCAAATACCCCAAGTGAATTATTGAACTATGTAAAATCTGAAAACGATAGTTGGGGAAAAATTATCAAAAAAATTCAATGGGAAAAATAATGGGTAAAACCATCAGCGAAAAAATCTTAGCAAAGCATGCTAAAAAAGAAAGCGTTAGTGCTGGAGAAGTCGTCGTTTGTGATGTTGACTTTGCAATGGTGACGGATACACGTGCAAGTAACACCATCAAAATGATGAACAAATTAGAAAAAAGTGCGTTGAAATTTACTCAGAATACTGCCTTAGTTTTAGATCACTACTCACCACCTCCACACCCTGAAGCAGCTGAAATTCATCAAAAAATGCGTCAGTTTTCTGATCAAGCTAATACCCACTTATACGATATTGGTGATGGAATTTGTCATCAAGTTCTCCCTGAGGGCGGCCATCTTACCAGTGGTGATTTAGTGGTTGGAACAGATACCCATTCTGTTACATATGGTGCATTTAATGCTTTTGGTACAGGTATTGAAGGTAGTGATGTTGCTACTGTAATGGCGAGCGGGAAACTTTGGTTTCGAGTACCCGAGTCAGTCAAGATTGATCTATCTGGAGAACTTCAACCTGGAGTATGGGCTAAAGATATTACTTTATACATGCTTGGCAAATATAAAGCTGAGGGTCTTAATTACTTGGCTATAGAGTATGGTGGAACAGCCGTTACTAAGATGGATATAGATGACCGTATGACTCTGTGTAACCATGCCGCAGAATTAGGCGCTAAAGCTGCCATCCTAGAAGCGGATCAAAAAACAATTGATTGGTTATCACAACATGGCGCAAAAACACCACAACCTGTGTTTGCAGATCAAGATGCTCATTATTTATTTAAAGATCATTTAAATGTATCTGAACTTGCTCCACAAGTAGCCAGAAAACATCATGTCGATGATGTGGTTGGGACAGATCAAATTGATCGTCAAGCTATCCAATTTGCATTAATTGGAACCTGCACTAATGGTCGCTTGGATGATATTCGTCAGGCCGCACATATTCTTAAAGGAAAAAAGTTAGCAAAGGGTGTTCGGATGATTGTTACTCCAGCCTCACGTCAAATTTATCTCGCCGCACTTCGAGAAGGACTAATAGAGATCCTAACTTCAGCAGGAGCTTCCTTTGAGGCTGCAGGTTGTGGTACATGCGTTGGTATTACAAACCATTTAGTACCTGGAGATAGTGAGACAGTTATTTCCACAGCTAACAGAAATTTTAAAGGTCGTCTCTCCAATGATGCTGCCGATATATGGCTGGGCTCTGCAGCTACAGTCGCAGCTTCAGCACTAACTGGCTTCATTACTGACCCACGACAAGTTGTCGGTGGAACATGGAGAAATGTATGAGCAATCGATTAATACAAGGTAAAACATTTTTATTGGGTGATGATGTCAACACAGATATTAATTGCTCTAGCAAGTATCTACCAGGTAAAGATAGTGAATTTGTGAGCACAGTTGCTTTCGATAAACTTGTTCCTGGGTTTGCACAAAACATTAATAGTAATGGTGGTGGAATTATTGTTGCCGGAAAACATTTTGGTATTAATTCTTCTAGAGAGCAAGCCATTCATGTTTTACATATTATGAAAGTTCAGTGTATTCTTGCACCCTCTTTTGGCAGACAATTTTTCCGAAACGCCATTAATAATGGACTGCCTATTATTGAATGCGATACTTCAAACTTTAAGGCTGGTCAAGAACTTAGCATTGATCTAAATCAAGGTGCAATCTCAATACCATCCGGGGAAACTATTTCGTTTACTCCGCTTCCTAAAGAAATTTTAAAAATTATCGAGCTTGGCGGTCTTCTTAACTTTATTACAAAACACCCTGATTGGAATTTTGCAGCATGAGTATTTCCATCAGCCAAAAAAGAAAAAAATTCAAAGAATTACTTCATTCCAATAATGTACTAATTGCTCCAGGTATATACGATGCTTATGGCGCAAAACTAGTTGAAAATGCAGGATTTCAAGCAGCGTACATTACCGGTAACGGAGTTTCGGCTTCTCTTTTGGGTCATCCAGATATTGGGCAAGTAGATCTAACCATGATGTCTGACCATGCTAGACGAATCGCTTCCTGTATAGATATTCCGGTTATTTGCGATGCAGATACAGGTTACGGAGGTATGTTTAATATCCAACGTACCATTGAAGAGTTCGAAGCAACAGGTATTTGTGCAATTCATATAGAAGATCAAAGTTTTCCAAAGCGTTGTGCGCAATTTGATGGTGCTAGAACCGTACTAGATTTTAATGATGCTGTTCGTCAAATTAAAGCGGCTGTACAAAGCAGAAGTGATGACCAGTTTATGATTATTGCTCGCACAGATTGTGCTGCAAGCCTAGGATTAGATCATGCAATAGAAAGAGCTAAAGCATTTGTTGCTGAAGGTGCTGATGCAATATTTGTGGAACTAAAACCAAGCAAAGATGCTATTGAGAAAATCAAAAAAATTAAAGAGTCAGTTAATACAATTTGTCTTTTTAATGTTGATGTTGGCGGTGCAGTCTCTGAACTTAAAGCAAATGAGATGAAATCAATTGGTATAGATATTGCTATTCATCCAAGCCTTGGTAGAGGAATATTTGGATTTGCTATGCAGGCGGCTCTAGCCAAATTAAAATCGACTGGCAATCTTTCAGAATTAAAAAACCAAATGCTCTCTGGAAAAGAGTATAACCATGCACTTGGTTTAGAGGATTTTGAGAACTGGGAAAAGCAACTCTTTAGCTAGTTATTTGCGCTCTTCAACTTGCGACATAATATTGCTCATCGTTTTATACTCTGCTTCAATAAATCGATCAAATTGCTCAGGACTAATTACGAAGGATTCAGCGCCAAGCTTTACAAAACGTTCTTTCATCTCTGGTGTTTGAACAATCTTTGTAATTTCACTATTTAAACGCTGTACGATTTGATTAGGTGTTTTGGATGGAGCAATAAGGCCAATCCAAAAATTAAATACTCCACCTGCTTGGCCCGCTTCACTAATACTTGGAATATCAGGAAGAGCTGAAGAACGCACATCAGAAGAGACCGCCAAGGGTCTTAACTTACCATCCTTAATCATTGGTAATGCAGCAATTAAAGGCATAAATCCAAACTGTGCTCTTCCTGATGCGATTTCTATAGCCATATCAGATGCACCTTTTAATGGTACATGTAATGCTTTAATTTTTGCATTAACTGCAAATTTTTCAGCATTCATGTGTGACGCACTGCCCACGCCCCCTGAAACATAAATCAACTCGCCTGAGTGATTCCTAGCAAAATCAACAAACTCATTCACATTTTTAAAGTTGGAAGCACTTGGAACAACTAAGACACTCGGAAGGCTAGCAAAAGGAATCACACCTCGAAAATCTTTTAAAGTGTCATAACTTAGATTTTTATACATTGAAGGATTAACGACATGCCCTGCTGATACTACTAATAGAGTGTATCCATCAGCTTCCGTTTTAGCCACTTGTGCTGAAGCTATCGTTCCTCCAGCTCCTGGTCGGTTTTCAATAATGACTGCTTGATTGAAAGAGTTTTGCAATCTCTCACCAATTGTTCTAGCCAAAATATCACTTGCACTTCCAGGACTAAATGGCACTATCAACTTGATAGGACGAGAAGGATATTGAGTTGTATTTTGAGCTTGAGAAAGGGGTAAAAAAAATAATAAAAATAAACCTATGTAAGTTTTAATTTTCATTTTTATTTGCCCTTAAACTTGCTAAATGAGGATACTTTTCCGTTAATAGCGAACCACTATAGTAAGTAGGCTTAAAAGCTTCATGATCTTGAATGTTCTTCAACCACCTAGCAATCTGAGGTCTATCTTTCCATAGATAATCCATATTGATATCCTCTAGGCGAACTATTACAGGCATAACTGCAATGTCTGCTAGAGTTAGGTCTTTACCCATCAACCATGGTCCTTTACTTTGGGTAATCCACTCATCCATACGAACAACTGTTCGAAGCAATTTATCGGTTGCCATTTCCATTTCTTTTTGAGAAAACCCTGTTCTTCCCATCGACATCAAAAACTCTTTTCTTAAGGGCTTTGACTCACATAAAGCAATAAATTCCTCTTCAGACATTTTTTGAAAATGTGGCAAAAACGCTAAGTTATAAGATGGAAATCGAATTGCTGGGGCTGGGATTTCATCAATGTATCGCATCATCCAACGCATCTTAGCCTTATCTACTGGGTCGACTGGCGTAAATGATGCTAGTTCAGGGGCAACCTCATCAAGGTATTCAATAATGACAGAAGAATCAAGAACAATCTTTCCATTATGTAATAGAGCTGGAACAACTGCATTAGGATTAATCGCCTTATATTCAGGCTTTAATTGATCTCCTGAGAACAAATCCAAGAGGTGTTGTTCAAATGGAATCTTCTTAGCATTTAAAACAAAACGTACACGCTGACTACAAGTTGATTGTGGCGCGTTATATAAAACGAACTCTGACATTATGCCTCCTTATGGATTATTTTTTTAAGCATTATCTTATCGCAATCTTGGATTGCGATGCTTAATTATTTAAATGAGCTAAATCTTTATAGATCAGTCTTTAAAAAAAGATGCGATAGATCTTTCAATTCCACTGGCATCAAGACCACACTCTTTTAATAAAAGATTAGAATCTCCATGATCAATAAAATGATCAGGCAAGCCAAGCTGTAAAGTTTTAATCATTATTTTTTGACTATTGAGATACTCTACACAAGCGCTTCCAGCACCACCTTGTATAACGCCCTCTTCGATGGTGACTATTCCATTATGCGTATTAGCAATTTGTAGAAGTGTATCTTGGTCAATTGGTTTTACAAAACGCATATCTACAACTGTTAAATCTAATTGATCAGCAATTTCAAGAGCAGCATGCAGTAAAGTCCCAAAGGCTAAAACAGCAATCCTGTTAGCAATAGGTGCTGTAGATAATCTTCTAACATGGGCTTTACCCATTGGAAGCGATTCTAGCTCTTTTGATAGTTCTGCACCAACGCCATTTCCACGTGGATACCTGACTGCGCTTGGATGGCCAGAATGATATGCGCTTGTTAACAACTTTCTACATTCATTCTCATCACTCGGAGTCATCACTATCATATTTGGTATACATCTTAAATAAGGAATATCAAATACTCCAGCATGCGTCGCGCCATCCGCTCCAACAATCCCAGCTCTATCAAGTGCAAACATTACTGGCAAGTCTTGTAATGCCACATCATGTATGAGCTGGTCATATCCGCGTTGTAAAAATGTAGAATAGATTGCTAATACTGGTTTTAATCCCTGTGTTGCAAGTCCCGCAGCAAAAGTTACAGCATGCTGCTCAGCTATTCCAACATCATGATATCGATTTGGAAAACGTTTTTCAAACTCTACCAAACCAGAACCTTCTCGCATGGCAGGAGTAATTCCAATTAACTTTGGATCTTCAGCTGCCATATCACAAAGCCATTCGCCAAAGACTTGTGTAAATGTTTTTTTAGCAGGAGTTTTTGAAGGCAAAATACCAATCTTAGGATCAAACTTACCAGGGCCATGATATTTGATAGGATCAGCCTCAGCGAACGGATAACCTTTGCCTTTCTTGGTAATCACGTGAATAAATTGAGGACCATCACCTTCCAAAGCTAACTTTTTAATATTTTGCAAAGTTGGCACTAAAGAATCAAAGTCATGCCCATCAATGGGGCCAATATAATTGAATCCAAACTCTTCAAATATAGTTGCAGGCACAACCATACCTTTAGCCTGTGCCTCTAGTCTTTTAGCAAACTCTCTTAAAGGAGGAACAATAGAAAGAACATTTCCAACACTATTTTTTGTGGCTTCGTAGAAAGGACTACTAATTAATCTTGCAAGATAACGATTTAAAGCACCAACTGCTGGTGATATGGACATATCGTTATCATTCAGTATGACTATCAAGGGAAGATTACGCGTTACTCCAGCATGATTCATTGCTTCGAAAGCCATACCACCAGTCATTGCACTATCCCCAATAACTGCTACAGCAACTTTAGACTCTTGACTATATAAAGCCGCATGTGCCATTCCTGTTGCTGCTGAAATACTCGTTGAAGAGTGCGCAGTACCAAAAGTATCATATTCACTTTCAACACGTCTTGGAAAGCCAGAAATGCCACCATATTGACGTAAGCCAGACATCATCTCACGACGACCAGTTAATATTTTATGAGGATAACTTTGATGACCAACATCCCAAATGATCTGATCACTTGGCGTATCAAAAACATGATGAATCGCTATAGCCAATTCAACTGTACCTAGATTAGAAGATAAATGACCGCCCGTTGAAGATACTGATTGAATCAAAAATTCTCTGAGTTCCTCAGCGATTTGATTCAATTGAAATCGAGATAAACCTTTAAGATCATGAGGTGAATCAATCGTCTGTAATAGATTAGTACTTTTTAACATGATTAACCTCTCCGTCCCGTGGTCATAAATATTTTTGAAACAATCTTTTGACATTCATCGATACTAAATTCTTCTGCATGATTTAAAGTGTGCAATGAACCATGCAGAAATTTATTAGAAAGCGCTCTTGCAAGTTCAGTCATCACCTCAAGAGGATCTTCACCTCTCATTATTTTTTTCTTAGCTTTGTCTAATTCAATAGACTGAAAATCTTCACTTTTTTGTTTCAAACTTGTGATTAATGGCACAGCAGCTCTATGTTGTAACCATTGCATAAAGTTTTTAACTTGCAGATCTATGATTTCTTCGGCACTTTTAATTGCGTTTGAACGGTAATTAACACCCTCTCGAACTACATCACCCAAATCATCAACTGTATATAGGTATACATCACGCAGATTACTTATTTCTGGCTCTATATCTCTTGGTACTGCTAAATCAATCATTACAACTGGAGAATGTTTTCTTTTCTTTAAAGCAGTGTTCACCATACCTAAACCTATGATGGGTAATGAACTTGCCGTACAAGAAACAACAATATCAAATTCGGAGAGTAATAGAGGAACATCTGAAAGTGGGATTGATTCACAATCAAAACCTTGCTCACGAATATATTGTGCAAGACCTTCTCCACGCTCCAAAGTTCTATTAGCTATCGTGATTGATTTAGGCTTCTTACCTAAAAAGTAAACAGCACATAAATGAATCATTTCTCCAGCACCAATAAACAAGATTCGCTGTTGGCTAATATCACCTAATATTCGTGATGAAAGGCGTAATACTGCACTTGCCATTGATACAGCATGCATACTTATTTCAGTATTAGTTCTAACTTCTTTTGCTACAGAAAATGTTTTATTAAATAGTTGATTTAAACAAGTTCCAATTGAACCAGCCTGTTGAGCTGTTTGAACTGCTTGTTTCATTTGTCCCAAAATTTGCGTCTCTCCAAGCACCATGGAGTCTAGACCACAACCAACTCTAAATACATGCCTAACAGCATCTGATGCAATAGATGTTTTTATAACATCTTTAATTTCACCAGCGCCCATGCCATGTTGCTGAGATAACCAATCAATCGTTTTACGCTCTACTTCAGCAGGAATTAACAAACTATCATTTGCAGCACAATAAATCTCTGTCCGATTACACGTAGATAAAATTGCTACCTCAGAATGATTCTGACTCTGCTGATTAAGATACAAACGCAAATCATTCAAGGCGTCTGGTAAAACTTCAGGACCAATTGCAACTCTTTCTCTTAAATCTACAGATGCAGTCTGATGATTTATTCCTATGCTATATAGATTCAAAGCAACTCCTATCTACTTAAAAGGACCATTCAAACGAATGGTTTCGTAGTTTAGGGCAATTGCACAACTGACCCAAATAAGATACGGCATCATTAACAATGCCCCCGTTTTACAGTTTTTTAGCATCATCAAAATAATCAGTAAGACTGAAAACCAAAGAATAAATGCTTCTATTAAAGACCAATCTGGACGATGCAATTTAAAGTAAAGCAAACTCCACAAAGCATTTAAAAGTCCATTAGCAATAAACAAAATAGCTAAAAGTGTTACATCTCCAGAAGTATTTGAGACGTTGTATGCTTTGACCCAAGCAATCGCACTGAGAATAAAAATAACTGTCCAAATAATTCCAAATGCCCAATCTGGTGGTTTCCAGCCAGGTTGTTTTAAGGAATAATACCAAGGTCCAATTTCAGTCAATAATCCACCGATGAATGCCACAGCAAAAACCCAAATTCCAGCCGCAATAACTTCAGGGCGTTGATAATATTTCATCATGAGGTTTTTGCTATCCCGATTAAATGGCCTAAATCTTTAAAAAAGATTTTTAAATGCGCCATTGGTTTTTTTCTAGCTAGCTTTTTATTCATATAGGATTCAAACGTCAAACGTTGAACATCTTTATCCTCACACATTTTCACAAAACTCTCGCGGCGTTTATCTGTTTTGTACCAAAAGTACTGCATGATACCCAATACCCAAAAAGTAGTTCTATGCTCTTTCATAAATACTTTTCTTGCTAGTTTTAAAGCATTTACATTTTGAGTTGCAAGAAATTCTTGAACTGCCATTGCAGCTAACTCACCACCTAACATTGCGTAGTAAATGCCTTCTCCAGATGCTGGGGCAACGACACCTGCAGCATCACCTGCAAGAACAACATTTTTTCCGTTATCCCAACGCTTTAAGGGTTTCATCGGTAATGGCGCTCCCTCATGACGAATTAATTCTGCACCTGCAAGACCTACATCTTCACGTAATTTGCCTACTGCATTTCTTAAAGAGAAACCTTTATCAGCACTGCCAGTTCCTATACTTAATGTATTTCCGTGAGGAAAAACCCAACCATAAAAATCAGGAGAAATTTCTTTTTGATAAATCACATCACATCGAGAACCATCGTAATCAGATCCAGTTTGCTCTGGCTTACGAATAATCTCATGATAGGCAAAAACATAATTGGCTTCTGAACAACCTGGTACGCCTGCAGCTCTTCCAACTCCAGATTTTGCGCCATCAGCACCTATAACAGCACGTGCATAAATCTCTTCTTGAACACCGTCACCAATTTCTCCTTTAGAGCGGACACGGTATTTAATTTTGACTAAATCATTTTCTTGAGTTAAATCTGTGAAATATCCAATTCTTCGAATTGCTCCATATTCTTTAGCGCGCTCACGTAACCACTCATCAAATACACTTCGATCCACCATTCCTACAAAACCATTTTCAATAGGAATATCTACTTTTTTATTCTTTGGTGAAACCATTCTGGCTGAACTAGCCTTAGCGACTAATAATTCATCTGGAATCTGATAGTCCTTAATTAATCGTGGTGGTATTGCTCCTCCACATGGCTTCACTCTTCCTGCACGATCTAACAATAATACTTTTTTACCTTTTTCAGCAAGTCGTTGAGCTGCTGTTGCGCCAGCTGGTCCTCCACCTACGACCACAACATCGAAAATTTCTGCGGTCATACAACCTCCTATTATTTTTTTATACCCATGGCATATCTCATTGCCACAATAAATAATGCTGCCTCAATTGCAAAAACAATTGAGTAAGCGCTCGCAATCTCAGTCATTAAAACCTTTGTAATATCACTAGCAACAGCTCCAAGAAGACCTCCCAAACCAAATGCTATGGCTTGAGCACCTCCCCATAACCCAATACGAACACCCTCTTTACCCACACCATCAGCTACTGCTAATCTCATCATCGAACCAATAGCCGCAATTGAAAAAGCACCATTAGCAACCCCAAGAAGAAAAACATTAAGCTGTAATGGCCAACCAATACCAAATACTCCAGCTATAGCTAAACCTAACATTGCAATTGCAGATGCTAAACATCCATAAACAATCCATTGATTTAAAGAACCAAAGTTTTTACGTAAGCTAGTACTTCCTGCTAATGCAACTAATATCATTCCAAGTAAAACTCCTGAATGCTGTATGCCAGATAAGCTTGTAGTTTGACCAACTGTATATTGAAAAACTATTCCAGCAAAAGGTTCAAGAATTAAATCTTGTGAACTAAATGCCAACATCGATATAAAGATAAATTTTGTGAAATGTCGAATATCTGGGTCTTGCCACAGTGCATTAAATGCCTCTTTAAAAGGCATTTTGTCTTGCGCTAATTCTTGAGTGCGTTTGAAATACGATTGCACGCCAGACTCTAATCGATACAAAGCTATTGATGATATAAGTATTGCAACAATTGAGACCACACCTGCAATAGTTATTACTTTCATTGGAGAGTAAGGATCAATAAATTTACCAATCATTACACTGGTAATTGCAAACCCAAATATCATCATGATCCAAACTATTGTTGCCGCCGCAGCTCTCTTTTGATCATTCACGCTTTTAGCAAGTAATGCTAATAAGGATGTGCCGCCAATACTGACTCCTACCCCAATTAATGAAAATGCCACAACAGAAATAAATAGACCCAATGTAAAGTAAGAACCCATTAAAGCAGTCCCAATGGAAGCACCTATTCCTCCAAGTCCTAATACAAACATCCCTCCTAATATCCATGGAGTTTTAGCATGTCCTTGATCCGAAGCAAAACCCATCCTAGGTCGAATCATTTGAACGATGTAATGAAGAGCCACTAATAATCCAGGTATCAAGGCTGGCAGTGCAAGTTCCACAACCATAATGCGATTTAATGTAGAGGTTGTCATCACCACAATCGCACCAATAGAGGTTTGAACTAATCCCAATCTAATAATGCCGAACCATCCCAAAGAATTATCTTTTTCTTTAATTTCTGGAATTGAAGTAACAGTAGGATTAATTTGCATTAAACACCTCCAATATCACGAATTCCGAAAGCTGCAACCATCATGCCGCTAACAAACAAAGGCACACCAAATCCACTATAAAAAAGAGCGCGTTCAATAGGTTTATTGATAAAGTACTTCATTAATATCAATTGAGCTACGATTAATCCTGCTATCACTAAGCCATAATTAAATTTATCAACACTCAATAAATATCCGACAACAATGAGTTGAGGAAAAATCATGATGCCGCAAGCAACTTTGGCTGCAAGTGTAGGCCCAAGCTGCACAGGAAGTGATCGCACTCCCATTTTTTTGTCACCATCAATTGCTTTAAAATCATTGAGTGTCATGATTCCATGTGCGCCAATACTGTATAAAGCAGCAAACATTAACGAAGGATGACTTGGTGATAATGTGGATGAGAGAAGTGCCGCACCTGTTATCCAAGCCAAGCCCTCATAGCTAATAGAGCAAGCGAAATTACCAAACCATCCATTTTGTTTTAAACGAATAGGTGGCATGCTATACGCCCATGAAAACAATAGTGCTATCAAGGTTGCATAAAACCCCCAAACCCCTAGATATGAACTAACTAGCAAAGATAACAAAGACCAAATGATGCCTAAATAAAGCCCCCAACGTCCAGGTATTCTTCCTGAGGGAATAGGTCTTTGTGGTTCATTAATTGCATCAACATGTCTATCAAACCAATCGTTGACGGCTTGACTTGACGCACATACAAGAGGTCCCGTTAGAATAATTCCTATCAAAACAACATTCCAATGAAGGCTCCATGACTGACCAGAGCTGATAGCGCCGCATGCAAATGCCCACATTGGCGGGAACCAAGTTATGGGTTTTAACAGCTCTATAAAAGCAGGAATTTTCATTACTGTATTTTTACATTGACAAATGCAAGTGTCAATTAAATTTTACATAATTAGTTGTAATAACTAATTGAAATTTATAGGGTTTTCCCTAAAGCATTCTTATGCTTAATCTTGATTTTGAAGAGACTTTTTATCTAAGCCTTTAGGCATGGAAAAGATAGTGGATTCTACAATTCCAGGCAAAGTCTTGATCGTTTTATGACCAAGCTGTTGAACAACCAAAATAATCTCCTGAGTCAAACTCTCTGGAGCAGATGCTCCGGCAGTAACTCCAACCTTTTTTTTACCCAAAAACCATTCAGGCTGAACTTGCTTTGGATCATCCACCAAATAAGAGTCTACCCCCAACTTGGCAGACAACTCTTTTAAACGGTTTGAGTTTGAGCTGTTTGCACTCCCTACTACTAGCATGATATCAACATAAGGAACTAATTCTTTTACCGCATCCTGTCTATTTTGAGTCGCATAACAGATATCTTGCTTTTTAGGTTCTATCAATAGTGGATACTTACTCTTTAATACAGCAATGATTTCTTTTGTCTCATCAATAGATAAAGTAGTCTGAGTAACATACGCGACAGGCTTTTGAACATCCAACTTTAAATGCTCTACATCCATTAAGTTTTCTATTAAATAGATTTGCTGAGAAACTTGTCCCATAGTACCAATTACCTCTGGATGACCAGCATGCCCAATCATCAAAATGGGAATACCTGAAGCATTTAACTTTTGAACCTCAACGTGCACCTTATTCACCAAAGGACAAGTAGCATCAAATATTCTTAAATTTCTTAAACTTGCTAAGTACTTAACTTCTGCAGAAACTCCATGAGCACTAAAAATAAGTGTAGAGCCATCAGGCACTTCATCTAACTCATCAATAAAAATAACGCCTTTTTCGGACAAATCATTAATGACTCTTGCATTATGAATAATTTGATGGCGTACATATATAGGAGCTCCAAATTGCTCTAAAGCAACTTGTACAATTTGAATCGCCCTTTCAACTCCAGCACAAAAACCACGTGGCTGAGCTAATAAAATATCTGCCTCTAAATGCCCCATAGCCTATCCTTCCTGACGGAAACCCCATTTCCACAAAAACTCTACCTGTAAAGGTAAAACCAACAAAATATGTTCCAAAATCGCCAAAGTTAACAAGGTCGCAAGAATAGTCTTTGAGACGATTTCATGTGTTTGTGAACCACTCACTAAAGCTTCACTCCACAAAGGAATCACAAAAATACATGCACCTATCAAAGAGATAGGCATTAAAAAATTAATGGGGCGACGTCTGAAATATGTTTGTAGATACTTTAAATGCTTGGGTAAAAAGTTTTCATTTAAATTTAAAACCCCAAAGAATATGTTCAACTTAGCGCTTTGCCTCATCATCCATAAAATGATAAAAGTCCAAAATCCTGTGAAATTTCTTGCATCATAAGAAACAGCCACCACACCAATAAATAAAATAATTAAAGCAAACTCATGGTGATTGATAACTTGGAATGCATATTTAGCTCTGCGCCAACCACGAGCTCCTTCAGGACACTCAGTTCTTCTAGATCCGGTTACGTAACCTAAGAGAAATGCTAACTCCTGCCAACCCCAAATTAATAGCGCACATGTAAAAGTACAGTAAGAGCTAGCAACCGTTAAGGATGCACTACTAACCTTTAAACCATAAAATGCGCCAATCAAAATCAAAGTACTGCAAAACATAATATGTCTGAAATATCTTGGTGGAAAACGATCCAACCAAAGAATAAAACCCGTGCTAAACCACCACACAAAAATGGTAAAGAAAAGCGGGAGGATAAGTTCAGACATATATGTTTTTACCAAACTGGTTTTAAGCGAATTTCTCGCGGCAATTCATTATTTACTACAGGAATAAAATAGAGGCTAACAAATGTCGCGCCAGCAGCTAGACCATAACCCAATCGTTGAATAGATGAAAGTAGACCTGGGTTTGCTTTCAAATCTTCCATTTTGTCTGATAGGGTCTTTAATTTGGCAAACTTATTCCAGATAGCTGGATTATCTAAATCAATCGTGAATGGAAATACTTGCTTACTAATTTCTGAAGTGAGTTTTAAAACTTCACGATCGTATTCAGTTGGTGATACCCCAAGAGCCTGATGAAATTCAACCCTAGAATGATCTCGAACATACATCGTTGAGTAAACAGCTAACAAGAAAAATTTAATCCAGTAACGATTTAGTCCAGTCAATAACTTCGGATTAGAACGCATTAAAAGCGCAAACGCTTCACCATGACGAAATTCATCATTACACCATTTTTCAAACCATAAAAATATCGGATGAAATCTTATTTCAGGATTTTTTTCAACGATACGAAATATTTTTATATATCTTGCATAACCAATTTTTTCAGAAAGAT
>DAIQPR010000173.1:0-4726 GCA_036787315.1 Polynucleobacter sp.
GTATGGTCACTCAAAGAAATCGTGCTTTAGCATATCATTATTGGGCACTTGAATTTGGTATTACATCAGATGATGTTGCATTGCATTGTGGTCCATTTCATCACACTGCACCATTTACTTTTACGTTAACCCAATTATTCATGGGTGGACAAGTAATCTTATTAGATAGCTTTGATGCTGAATCTGCCTTACAAGCAATTTCCAAATATGGTGTCACATGGTCCTTTATGGTTCCATTTATGCTGGAGAGATTGTTGGAGGAAAAGAGAAAACTCTCAGAAGACTTAAATTTTGGGTCTTTAAAAATGTTGATTTCTGGAGCTTCACCACTTTCGACAAGAACTAAAGAATCTATTTGTGAAGAATTTTCATCGATTGGTTTACACGAGTTTTATGGAGCAACTGAGGCTGGCGTTGTCACAAATTTACGCCCTAAAGATCAAAGCCGCAAGATCAGGTGTGTTGGTCAACCTGTTGCAGAAATTGAAATTCAGATTCGAGATGAGTTTGGAAATATTAAAAACTCTGGAGAAATAGGGGATATATGGCTTCGGGGTCCAACTTTGTTTGATGGTTATTTTAATGATCCTGAAAAAACAGCAGAAGTTAAGCAAAATGATTGGTGTAACCTAGGGGATATTGGGCTTATCGACAATGAGGGTTATTTATTTTTGATTGATCGTAGAAAAGATGTTATCAAGAGTGGTGGGGTAAATATTTATCCCATAGAGATTGAGGAGGTCATACTACGTGATGCTGCCATTAAGGAATGTGCTGTTGTAGGCTTGAAAGACCAACATTGGGGAGAGTCTACTCATGCATTTATCGTGACAGATGAATCCTTGGAAATAATTAGTGAGAGATTAAATTTTTTGTGTCAAAAAAATTTAGCTGATTACAAACGTCCTAAAAAGATTCATCTTATAGATTCATTGCCTCGGAATGCAAATGGCAAAGTTTTAAAAAGGATATTACGCGAAACAATTTTCTAATAACTTTATAGAAAAAAATATGAAAAATCGTAAATGGGTATTCGTCATAATAAGTTTTATTGGTATATGTTTACAAGCTAAATATAGTTTTGCTCAATCTATAACTAATAGCTATCCAATTAAATCAATTAACATGGTAGTTCCATTTCCTCCTGGAGGACCTACTGATGTTACTGCAAGAGTTCTTGCTGAGAAACTCACTCTAGTCTTAGGTCAGTCTGTAGTTATTGATAACAAACCTGGCGCAAGTGGAAATATTGCCGCACAATATGTGGCACATGCAATGCCTGATGGGTATACGATATTTTTTACTACAGGCGGTACTCAGTCTATAAATCCATTTTTATATAAAAATATTGGATATGACCCAATAAAAGATTTTGAACCTGTTGTATGGGTAACTATATCTCCTAATATTATTGTTGTCACTCCTGACTTCCCTGCAAAGAATCTACAGGATTTAATCGATTTAGCAAAAGCTAAACCTGGGTTTTATAGTTCAGCTGCTCCTGGTCAGGGATCTACTCCACACATGGCCGGGGAATTATTTAAGCGACAAGCTGGTATAGATATTGTTCATGTGCCATACAAAGGAAGTGGTCCTGCGTTAAATGACGTAATGGGTGGACATGTTCAAATTATGTTTGATGGGATTCCATCATCACTACCATTGGTTAGATCTGGAAAGTTAAGAGCTTTAGCTGTTACAAGTAAAAGTCGATCTTCATCAGCAATGGAGATTCCTGCTGTTTCAGAAACAATTCCAGGATTTGAAGCTACAGGGTGGTTTGCTTTATATGTACCGGCAAAAACACCTAAAGAAATCATCATGAAACTGAATCAAGAAGTAAATCGTATTTTAGAAAACCCTGAGGTAAAAAAACGATATGCTGATTTAGGCGCTGATGTTGTTGGTGGTTCTCCTGAAAAACTAAGAGAACAAGTTCAAAAGGAAACTTTAAAGTGGTCAGAGTTGATTCGTACAAATGGAATTCGTGCGGATTAAATATTATATTAAGGACATAGCATGAAAGAATATAAGCAGTATTTCGTAGGCGGACAATGGCAAAAAAGTACAGATTCTGATGTGATTGATGTTGTCAATCCATTTTCAGAGCAAGTTATTGCAAGTGTCAATTCATGCTCTGCAAAAGATATATCTTCAGCTGTAGATGCAGCGCATGGAGCTTTCAAAACTTGGTCGTGTACATCTATAGAGACTAGGGTGCTCCTACTTAGGAAAATTGCTCAAGTATTAAAAGAGCAACAAGAAGATTTATCAAACACAATTTCTAGTGAATTGGGAATGCCACTAAAAATGACTCAAAGAGTTCAAGTGGGTTCACCAATTGCAACCTTCGAATTAACCGCGAATGAACTTGAAAAATTTCAATGGGAAGAGCAGATTGGAAATTCCAAAATTACGAGAGAGCCAGCTGGAGTAGTTGTAGCAATAACACCGTGGAATTATCCACTACATCAAATTGCTGCAAAGGTTGCACCAGCTATTGCAAGTGGTTGTACAGTAGTATTGAAGCCATCAGAAGTTACCCCTCTGAATGCTATTTTACTGGCTAAAGTATTTGAGTTAGCGAATGCTCCTGCAGGTATTTTTAATTTGGTTTTTGGTAGGGGCCCCATCGTAGGGGAATACTTAGTTACTAATCCTAAAGTTGATTTAATTTCTTTTACGGGATCAACCCGAGCAGGAAAGTCAATCATGGCTTTAGCTGCTGATCAAATTAAGCGTGTCAAATTAGAGCTTGGTGGTAAGTCAGCTAGCATTATTTTACCTGGCGCTGATTTGGTTAAAGCTACAAAATCTTCTGTTAATTCATGCTTTCTAAATTCAGGTCAAACATGTTCAGCTTTAACAAGACTTTTAGTTCAAGAAAATGATTACAAAGCGGTATGTGAGTTGGCTATTAATCAAGCAAAGTCTTTTACATTGGGCGATCCGATGTCTGATTCAACTAGGTTAGGCCCTTTAGTTTCAAAAGTACAGCAAGAACGAGTTAAAAATTATATTAGGAAAGGAATAGAGGAAGGTGCAACCTTATTGGCTGGAGGAGACACGATGCCTGAAGGTATAACTAAAGGTTTTTTTGTAACACCAACGATACTGGGTGATGTAAAGCCTGAATATATTATTGCCCAGGAGGAAATCTTTGGACCAGTACTTTCTATTATCAAATATAAAGATGTAGATCATGCTATTGAGATTGCTAATTCAACTTTGTATGGATTGGCTGGAGCTGTTTGGGGCGCAAATAATGATGAAGCAATGCATGTTGCAAAGCAAATACGTGCGGGTCAAGTTGATATAAATGGAGGTTTCTTTAATATGTTGGCCCCATTTGGAGGTTTTAAGCAATCGGGTTTTGGACGTGAATTAGGAAAGTTTGGCATTGAAGAATTTTTGGAATTTAAGTCATTCCAAATGCCTGCCTAAATCTAATTTTGTTAAATCAAACCAAACGAATGGATTGATATGAAAAAAAGTCTAATTGTATTGATAGGGATTTACTTACTATTATTTGAAATAAACATATTTGCTCAAAGTTATCCTACTCGTCCTGTAAAAATAATTGTTCCATATCCACCTGGCGGCGCAACAGATATAGCTGCACGTTTAATTGCGGGGAGTTTAACTGAGGCTTTTGGCCAAGCATTTACAGTCGAAAATAGACCAGGGGCAGGCGGCATGATTGCTCTTGATCAAGTTGCCTCAGCTGCGCCTGATGGATATACCTTATTAGTAGCAAGTACTGGTCCCATTGCAATTAGTCCAGTATTGTATAAAGACCGGAACTTTGATCCGCTCACAAAAATGGATGGAATTATTTTATTTGCTTCAGCACCAGGAATTATTGTTAGTCGAAATAATTTGAAGGTTAGGGATATTAAAGAACTCATTACTTTGTCTAAAGCCAGCCCAAACTCTTTAACAATGGCTTCAGCAGGAAATGGAAGTTTCCAGCATTTATTAGGAGTTTATTTCCAGAACTCTTTAGGAATTAAATGGACCCATATTCCCTTTAAAGGAAGCTCCCCTGCTTTAAATGAAATGATGGGAGATCGAGTGGATGTGATGATTGATGTTATTCCATCAGCAGCACCAATGGTTAAGGCGGGTCGGCTTCGAGCGTTAGCTGTAACAACGCCCAAAAGATCTAGCCAGTTACCAAATGTGCCGACACTAGAAGAATTAGGTTACAAAGGATTTGATAAAAGTGGATGGCATGCACTTTTTGGTCCAAAGGGAATGCCAATCGAGATTGTTACAAAAATGAATAACATTCTTAATAAATCTTTGAATACTCCAGATATGCAGTTAAAACTAGGGGCAATTGGTGCGGATGCTGAGGGTGGTACCCCAGAAAAGTTAAATGATCGCTTGCGAACTGAGTTAAGAGAATGGGCTCAAGTCATCCAACTTTCAGGAACAGTTGTAGAGTAAATTAATTCAACAAAATTGAGGTATATATGACTAAAGAATTTAGATCTTTTCTAGAAATACTTGAGCAACAAGGAGAGCTGTTGCGTGTTACGGAGGAGATTGATATTCGAGAAGTTTCAGCAAGAACTGCAACCTCTTCAAAAGCTCTTTTATTTGAAAAGGTTAAGGGCTATGAAATGGGAATTGTTAGTGGAATTCTTGGTTCTAGAGAGCGTGTTGCAGCGAGCCTTGATTGTAATCACAGAGAAATGGGTAAGGAGTTTTATAAGCGAGT
>DAIQPR010000174.1:0-4696 GCA_036787315.1 Polynucleobacter sp.
TTTCTACTAAGGTATCAACATCATATTTGGGTTTACCTCGGTATCCATTTAAAAGCATTGAATTCAATTTTTACATATTGAATTGAATATGCAATACTATGAAAAACAAATAAATAGGAAGACAAACTATGCAAGAAAACGATTTGCAAAATCAACGTCGCCAATTTTTAAATTGGCTTGCAGCAAGCCCATTATTTTTACTTGGTTCTGGTCAAGAAGCTAATGCTCAAGATGCGAAGGAATTAGTTCGAAATTTTTCAAGGAGACCTGATCCTATGATTTGGACTCCTAATACTCCTTTAGATCTTATATCAAGTCCTAAGGAGGCAATTAATGTTTTTGATTTTGAACCGGTAGCATTTACGAAAGTACCTCCTGCTCATTTTGGCTATATGGCTTCAGGTATTGATGACGAAATCACCTTAAGAGCAAATAGGACTTCTTTTTTAAAATATCAATTAAGACCAAGAAGAATGAGAGATGTAAGTCAAATAGACATGTCCGTTAATTTGTTTGGTTCGAAGTGGAAGACTCCAATTATTATTGCGCCGACCGGTGGTAATAAAGCCTATGACCCTGAAGGGGAGATAGCTGTCGCTAGAGCTGCAAAAGCTGGAGGCTATTTAAATGTTCTTTCAAATGCGGGCGCCTCAACAATCGAAGATGTAATAGCTGCCCGGCAAGGAGAGGTTTGGTTTCAGCTATATGCAACCTCAAGTGTTGAAGTTGCAAAACAAGTTATTAGGCGTGTAGATAGGGCAGGTGCTCCAGTGCTTGAGATAACGGTTGATAGGAATGGTGGTAGAAACCAAGAAACATTTTTTAGATTAAAAAAACTTGATCCTAGGAATTGTGCTGGTTGTCATGTTCACGGAATAGGAAGTGCACAAGAAAGACCTAATTATGATGGGATTGATCTGTCAGGTGTTAAAAGTATGCAATCCTCTAATATGACTTGGGAATTTATCAAACAAGTTAGAGATATTACTAAGATGAAAATTATCTTAAAAGGTATTTTGACTGAAGAAGATGCAGCTTTATGTTTAAAGTATGGTGTTGATGGCATTCATGTATCAAATCATGGCGGAAGAAGTGAAGATGGAGGTCGAGGAGCTATAGAGTGTTTGCCTGAGGTTGTTAAGGTGGTTAAAGGCAAATTACCAATCTTATTTGATAGTGGTGTTCGAAGAGGCTCTGATATTTTTAAAGCTTTGGCTTTAGGAGCAAATGCAGTTTGTGTTGGGAGACCATATCTCTGGGGATTGGGTGCTTTTGGACAAGCTGGTGTTGAAAAGGTAATGGATATCTTACAAAGTGAGTTAAGGGGGACCATGCAACAAATGGGAACCCCAAATATAGCCGCAATAGAAAGATCCATGGTGATAAAAGAGGGGTAATCCCTCTTCGTGAAATGTTAATCCACTTTGCCAATTTTTTGCATTGTGGATTTTATTCTTTCAGCATCTTTTAAAAGAAATTCATTAAAAGCCGGACCATCACGGTAATCTGTTGTAGCTCCAAGTTTATGCATATTTTGAATAAATCCATTATCTTGCGTTATTGCTTTTTGTAAATCAGCGCGAATAGTTTGTAATATGTTTTCGGGGGTTTTATTTGGCGCGAATAATCCTATCCATAAATAAAACTCTGCATCTTTGAAGCCTAATTCAATAGCTGTTGGGACGTCTGGTAATGAAGCGAGCCTTTTATTGCCAGTGACAACAAGTGCCCTAAGAGCACCAGATTTAATTTGATTTACAACAGCAGTTGGTGAACTAGCAGTTGTTGCTATATGACCACCAAGCACAGCAAGAATTGCGGGACCGCCGCCAGCGAAGGGTATATGCCTTAATTTTATATTTGCTGCGTTTGCTAACATCTCTATTGGAATATGAGATGCGCTGTAAGCGCCAGATGATCCATAAGTTATTTCTCCTGGTTTTGCTTTGGCATCAGCAATAAAGTCCTTATAAGTTTTCCAAGGAGAGTCTGATTTAACAACAAGGACGATTGGATCTGCTACCAATAGTGCTAAGGGTGCAAAATTATTGATATCAAAAGTTGCTTGTCTACCAAACATTTTATCGGCTTCAGGAACTATGATCATTGAAGGGTTAGTAGCTAAAAGTGTGTAGCCATCTGGTGCTGAATTAGCAACATATGCAGCTCCGATTGCACCACCAGCCCCTGGTTTAGTTAACACAACGGTAGGTTGTTGCCATACATTGAATAGTGCTTGTGATATTAAGCGAGATGGTTGATCAGCTGCACCGCCCGGAGGGAAAGGAACAATCAGGTTGATAGGTTTATTGGGAAAGCTATTTTGTGCAAATGCCGGTGAGCTTATAAAACTCACAAGACTAAATAATATTTGTAAAAAAACCTTTTTATATAGGTTTGACATATTCTGCCCCAAGTAATTTTTCGTTATATGATTAGATTAACACTAAAGCTTTCTTAGAAGAAATTAAAAATGATTAGAGACTATATATGCCTTTATTAACTTCACAGTACTTAAAAAGTGTTGTTCAAGAAATTTTCTTAGCAACTGGAACAAAACAGGATTATGCAATTCAAATAGCAGAGATTTTGGTTGCAAATCATTTGGCCGGTCATGATTCACATGGTATTTTAAGAATTCCTGAATATCTTCAAAGCATTGCTGATGGAGAAATAAACCCTTTAGCTGATCCTGAAATCATTCAAGAAACTCCCACCAGTGCCTCCGTAAAAGGAAATTGGAGCTTTGGTCAAGTAGTTGGAAATTACGCAACTGATATCGCAATACAAAAAGCTTTGGAAGTAGGTGTTTGTGCTGTTTCAGTCGTACAAGCTTCTCATACTGGAAGATTGGCTGTTTTTACTGAAAGAGCTGCTGAAAAGGGAGTGGTCATGTTTATGACTATTGGTACGGTTGATCGACCAATGACTGCGCCATATGGTGGAGCTGCACCAGTATTTGGCACTAACCCGGTTGCAATTACTATGCCTAATCAGGAGGGCCCGCATGTCACTTTAGATTTTGCTACATCTGCAATAGCGGCGGGAAAGATAAAGGTTGCGAAAGCAAAGCATGAATTATTACCACCTAATTGCCTTGTTGATAAAAATGGAAATCCTTCTATAAATCCAGAAGATTTTTTTGATGGTGGCTTTATGATTCCTTTTGGTGGTCATAAAGGTTATGCCCTAGCAGTAATGGCAGAATTTCTTAGTGGACCCCTTATTGGGTCAGAAAATTATCCTGCAGTAACTCAACGGAGTGGGATTTTTATTTTTGCATTACGTGCAAATTTATTTCAAGACTCGCAAAAATATAATCAGTCTCTACAGAGGTCTATTAAGAAGATTAAATCTATTCCTCCTGCCAGTGGTTTTAAGGAAGTTTTACTTCCTGGAGAGCCCGAGTCGAATATGAACACTATTAGAAGTCGTGAAGGAATTAATATTCCAATCGATACATGGGAGGCTGTAAAAATAGCAGCAAAAAAAATTGGGGTTGAGATACAAGATATGTAATTTATCAATTAACATGGTTTACGATTTATTTTTTTGATATAGTCTAAGAATTACTAACAATAACTAAGAGAGACCAAAAATGACACATCCTGTATTGAATTGTGAAGAACAACGCCGTATGGCAATGAATAACACAGACTTAGACGCATTCAGACAATTCTGTGATCCTGCAATGATTTATCGCCATAGTACTGGTGCAATAGATGACTTAACACAATACATTGGTAAGTTAGAGTCAAAACAAGTCAAATACTCTAACGTCGTTTTTAAAGATATGAGCGTTATAGTTCCTGAATCTGGAGATAAAAAACTAGCTTTGGTAATGGGGCATATGTTTGCAGATGTTACAAAGCCAACTGAAAATATCAAAATTAGTAGCCATTTTCAAACTACTTGGGTTCAAGATGGTGATCAATGGAAACTTCTAGCTGTTCATAGCGCATCTATAGGACATTAATACTAGCTCAAAGGTATTGAATAAAATGCAATCTTTTGAGGATATCTTATATTCTGAGAAAGATGGTGTTGCCACTATCACCATCAATCGACCAGAGAAATACAATGCTTTTCGTGGAAAGACTTGTGACGAGTTAATTCAAGCGCTGCATCTCGCTGGATGGAATTCCAAGATAGGCGTTATTGTTCTAACTGGTGTTGGTGAAAAAGCATTTTGCTCTGGAGGAGATCAATCTGCTCAAGAGGGTGGATATGATGGCAGAGGCATGATTGGATTGCCTCTAGAGGAACTCCACAGTCTTATACGCGAGGTCCCTAAACCAGTCATTGCACGGGTCAACGGTTATGCAATTGGTGGCGGAAACGTACTTGTTACTTGTTGTGATCTTGCAATAGCTTCTGAAAACGCCATCTTTGGACAAGTAGGTCCTAGAGTTGGCTCAGTTGATCCCGGTTTTGGAACTGCTTATTTAAGTCGTGTTATTGGCGAAAAAAGGGCACGAGAAATTTGGTATTTATGTCGCAAATATTCGGCAAAACAAGCTTTAGAGTGGGGCCTCGTCAATGCTGTAGTTCCAGCGGAGGAACTTGATGAAGAGGTAAATAAATGGTGTCAGGAAATCATTGCTTTAAGTCCAACAGCAATTAGTATCGCAAAGAGGTCATTTAATGCTGATTCAGACTCAATCAAAGGAATTGGCTCACTAGGCATGCAGGCTCT
>DAIQPR010000175.1:0-4686 GCA_036787315.1 Polynucleobacter sp.
TAAAAAAGTAGTCTTCATAAATTATTCATCTAAAGTAATGTGATGAAATATCGTTTTTAAAGTTTGTGATATGTGTGGAGACTTCAAGAATATAAAGATAAGACCTTGAACCAATATGTTTATTGTTCTGATTTTAATTTTTAGATTTTATTTGACCTAGTAGGTTAGATTGATTCTTTGATTCTTTATAAAGTTGATCCCAGTCATCCGGTGGATGACCTTTCTTTAGCATTTTTGAAAACACTCGATAGGCATCAGCTTTGCTTTCGTAAGCACGCTTAGTATCATCATCATTAACCCACGCATAAATAATAATTTTGCTCGCATCGTGATATCGAAAGAACAATCTATATTGTTGAAAAAACTTAGCTCTTAGCCAATGCTTATGTTCCTCACCAAGGGTATTTCCTTGGCGATAAATTACTAAACTTGGATCCTGTGGGATTACTTCAGTTGTGAGTTTTAAAATCGCCGCTAATCTTTTAGTGGAATTTTTATTTTGATAATTTTCTGGATTTTTTTGTTTAAGTATTTCTACATCATCAATTAAAGCTTGAACTTGATCAAGAAATAAAGGATGAGCAAATATAGTCCAACCAGAAATGACTAGGGGTAATGACTTAGAAGTGATAACTAAGCCTCATCATCTGGAAGTGTTGCATTTAGGTCTAACGGAATATTTCCTACTAATGAATGTAATCGATTAACCCATGCTTCATCTAAAACTTGTATGCGCTCAGGATGAGCAACCATATCTTTGGATAAAAAATTCAAAAAGTGACTTAGCACTGGATCATCAACATCAATTTTTTGTCCTCTGCTAAGTAGAACGTATCCATTGTCCAAAATAGAGTAATGGACTTTGTCGCGTTTTCCAAGTTTTAATGCTTTACGGACGGACTCTGGCACCGTAGTTTGATATCGGTCTGTGAGGGTAGATTCGGTTTCGAGTACGGCGATATTCATTAGTTGACTCCTGCATTTAAATGAAAATATGTATGCCCATATAAATGGTAATGCATTTGCATTACCATGTCAATACCCATATGAAGACGATTTTAAAGAGCTTTTATTTGTTCAAATTAAATGCTGCTTAAGCAAATATGCACAGTGATTTTGCCTATTAAGACCCATGATGAATCGGTACTGAAAACTTATATTCAATATCCCATGGAAAGAAGATCCATTGCTGTTGTTCAAATTCTTTAACGTAAAGATCAACTAAAGGTTTACCTTCAGGTTTTGCATAAAGCGTACAAAAAAATGCTTTTGGTAATTTCTCACGAATAAATCTTGCGGTGTTGCCTGTATCTACTAAATCATCAATTAATAAAAAACCTTCACCATCGCCTTCGAGCATTTTGATCACACGTAATTCTTTTTGAACTTGTCCAATCCCGTCCGTATTTCCTTCGTAACTTGAAACACAAACTGTTTCTATTAATTTAATATCAAGTTCTCTTGCAATTAGAGCAGCCGGGATTAGTCCACCTTTAGTAATGGCAATCATGCCTTTCCAAGGACCTCTACTTAAAAGTGATTGGGCAAGGAACTTTGCGTCTCTTTGTAACTCTGTCCAGGAGATGATCACTTCGTCTTTATAAGGTTTTTGTATTTCCATGATGTTCCAAATATTCATTATTTCAAATCATGATACAGCTTTTTAAGCCCAGTAAATCCCAATTTGAATAATGCTAAGATTGAAAAAATGAAGCTTATCCCTCATTCAGGATAAGATAATCAAAATATCAAAAAATGAGAAACACAATCAAGGGGACTTATATGAAAAAAGACTTTTCCAATTAGTAGCATTGTCTGCCGCATTACTGATCAACAACTTTGCCCAAGCGCAAAGACTACCATTAAATGTTTCTGAGATTGGATCATTTCACATTGGTGGTAGATATGTCGAAATTTCCGGAAAGCCCACCAAAGAGGTTGTCTTTAGTCCTGGAAGTGCGCCAGCAAAAATTGATCCCAATGGTAACTATCTAGTTGAGCAAATGTATGTTCAGTACTTTATCCCGAAAGATGTTCAACATCGCTTACCCATCTTATTGTGGCATGGTGGTGGCTTAACAGGAGTGACCTATGAAACTACTCCGGATGGTCGTGATGGTTGGATGCAGTACTTTATTAGTAAAGGTTGGAAGACTTATGTTTCTGATGCGGTAGAACGTGGCAGATCAGGATGGGCTTCCCCAGATATTTGGCCTTCTGAACCACAGTTCTTGCCGATTGATAATCCTTGGAATCGATTTAGGATGGGTGCAGGAATATGGAGTGAAGATCCAAGCAAAAGACAACAATATGCTGGCAGTCAATTTCCCGCTGAAGGATATTCTAACTTTATGCGTCAGGTTGTACCGCGCTGGACGACTACCGATGCAGCCACAATTGCCGCTTATACAAAACTCGTAGAGAAGGTATGTCCTTGTGTCGTTTTAGTGCATAGCCAAGGCGGCCAATTTGGTCAAAAAGTTGCTCAAGCAAGACCAGACTTAGTGAAGGCGTTGGTATTAGTTGAACCTGCTGGCTTTGGTGATCCTAATAAAGCAGAGGCAATGAAGAACATTCCCATATTAACGATTTACGGCGATTACATTGACCGTGATTCTAGATGGCCATCCATCCGCAAAACACAGATGGATCTTAATCAAAAATATATCAATGCTGGAGCAAGTGTTGATGTGATCAATTTACCTGAAATCGGCATTAAAGGTAATTCTCACATGATGATGATGGACAAAAACAATCTTCAAATTGCTGAACTTATTGAAGATTGGCTCAAGAAAAAAGGCGTATCTCGCTAATCAATACTACGAAGTTAATTAACAAAATTAACTTCGTAAATTGTTTTTGCGTTTTTCACTGGAGTGAGCTCGATGTTCATGCCTTTTAAATAAGGGCCACTCTCAAAAGTCTCATGTTTAGACTCGAAGAGTATTTTTCCGTTTGGCTTGAAAGGCGTTAATTTCCAAGAACGATGCGGAGGACTCACTAATTCCTTTTGGCGCATTAAATAATTCAAGACGACATCTTTATTGCTCATGGTATCGATAAAGACCATATTTTTATTATTGCTCGGAAAAATATCTCCACCACCAGAAGCTCTATAGTTATTAGTAGCAATAATAAATTGATCATCTTTAGTAATGATTTTGTTTTTGTACTTTAAGTTTTTAATTCTTTGATTAATCACTTGAGTGACATCAATCTCGTATTCGAAATTAGGGTCAGTGAGCATATCAAAGTTATAGCCTGGGAAATTACTAATTAAATATTGCTCGCTTGTCACAGTTGGGTCTATTTGCTTAAATCGTTGTGCGGACTTTTCTAACCAATTTTTAAGTTCATCACCATTCACAAGAACGGCAGCGATGGTATTGGGATATACATACAGATCCATGGCACTGCGTCGGTTGATTCTACCCACTGGTATTTCTGTAAAGTCTTTGAGTCCAGCAAAGCCATTTCTAAATGAAGATGCCATGGATGTAATAGGAACATTCACAAGGTTTGGATATTTACTATGAATCACTTTTTGCACGTATTCTGTTTGAGCGGCATTGATCACTCCGGGAGTAGAGCTCTCACCTACATCTGTAAAGTAACTAGTAATAGGAAAGTGAGTACTGGTGATTGCTTGATTTAAATAGCCAAGCACTTCATCGTGCTCCTTTTTCGTCATTTTGATGATATTTGGATCACTCGATACATAAGTATTTTCAGAAAGTTTTACAGGTAAGTTTTTAACAATCGATTTATTTTTATCGATGATCCATTTATTGCCATCAAAACTTAAATCCATTTCAATTACACCGAGGTGACTACCCCAAAAGTTAGGCATCAGGGTAGGCACACCATTGACGGTGCCATTGTTAGCGTTTACTTCCTCGTGTTTGAATTGATTTGCTGGATGTTCTGCACCTGGGAATAATTGATGAGAATGTCCAAGAAGTAATGCATCCACATCTTCGATTAAAGATAGGTACCAGCCATTATTTTCAATTTCTGGCGTGTAATTAGACCGATCTAATCCAGAATGGCTAGCCATAATGATCAGATCAACTCCTTGTTTTTTCATTTCAGAGATATATTGACGTGCTAAAACCACACTATCGGAAGAATAAATTTTTCCATCGAGGTGTTTTTTATCCCACGTTAATATTTTGGGTGGCGTAAATCCTAAAACACCTACTTTGAACTTCACTTTTTGCTCAGTATTGTTGGTGGTTTTGACTCTAAAAGATTTTTCAAGAATGATGTAAGGCTTGAAAATTGTTTTGTTTGTATTTATGTCAAAAATGTTTCCTGAAATGAGTGGAAACTTCGGACCGTCACAATTCTTGTGAGAATTTTTATTCACAAAAGAAGATTGAAGTTGTCCAGATGTCACTCTAGAGAGTGTTTCAAGTCCATAATTAAATTCATGATTACCGATGATGCCAGCATCGTAATGTAAATAGTTCATCACTTTATAGGTAGATAAAGTATCTTTACATTGAAGAGGTTTTGTAAATATTTGATAGTCAGTCATCGCTGTTCCTTCGAACGTATCGCCGTTATCTATCAATAGATTATTAGGATTTGATTTTCTGACTTGATGAATGAGTGTGCTGGTTTTTTCAAGACCGAAATTAGGATCTAATTGGTCTTTAAGATAGTCATAAGATCTGATATGAC
>DAIQPR010000176.1:0-4612 GCA_036787315.1 Polynucleobacter sp.
TTTATAGGCTGTATTTCAAAAAGAATTAGAATCTTCTTATATCAAATAAATAGGTAAATCTATGTCAAACGGATACATCATTTCTGAACGCACCTCACCTTTGAAGGATGAAATCGCCCAGTTATCGGGAATACCTACTTCAATCATTAGTGACAGCTTAGGTCGTTATTTAGTTGCTAAACAAATTTTGCCTATTAATAAAAAACCGATTCAGACTTGTGGAAACGCTTTTACCGTCGAGGTAAGGTCTGGTGATAATTTGATGATTCATAAAGCTCTTCAAATGATTCAACCTGGAGATGTTTTGGTTATTGCCGGTGATGAAGATATTGATCGAGCCCTTTTTGGGGAAATATTAATGACCATAGCAATTAAGCAGGGCGCTATTGCTTGCGTTGTAGATGGAGCAGTTAGAGATACAGATGCATTTGATCGAGAGTCTTTCCCATGCTGGGCCAGAGGGATATCTTTGAGAGGTCCTTTTAAAGATGGTCCAGGTACCATTAATCAACCAGTATTTATCGGCGGAATGATAGTCAACCCAGGTGATATCATCGTCGGGGATGTAGACGGTGTTATAGCAATCCCAAGAAATATGGCAAGTTCAGCAATCAATCTTGGCAAAGAAAAACTTCGCCAAGAAGAGCAAACCATTGAATCTATCCTTAACGGTACTTATGACCATTCTTGGGTAGACAAAATCCTAAAACAAAAAGGTGCTATTTAAGATCTTTTTATTTTCGATTACATCGTTGGACTCTTAAACTCACCACCTAAAGTTTTGAGTCCATATGGAATTAGTTGTGCATCCATGTTAAAGACAAAATGTCCTGCAGATGCATGAGCATCTCTGAACATTCTCTCAAATGCGTTTTTTTCGTAAATGCCATTTGCGCCAAGAAGCTCATGCAATATATCAACTGCTTCATTCGCCATTTTCATGCCCATAGCTGTGTTCCTACGATATTTTAGTTTTGCCTCAACATCAAAGGTCTGACCATTTTTATAGGTCATTTCAGCCTCAATAGTATTGCTCATTAACCAAGTATATGCTGCATCAATCTTTCCACTAGCAGCTGCTATTTTCATCTGCAAGGATGGAATATCCGACATTTTGGCGCCAGTATATGTTGAACTTTTTTCTTTGATCCAAGCCATAGTCTCATTCAACATGGTCTGTGCATTCGCAATCATCGCTCCAGCAATTCCATTCCCACCAACAGAGCTATTAGGAACCCTGAACATTGGGTTAGTGTGAACTTTCCAACCAGGGAAACTAAATCCTGGTTTATGAATATGCATCGATAAAACACGATGTTGTGGAACAAAAATATCTTTGCACTTTACAGAGCGACTACCAGTGCCGCGCATGCCCATTGTTTGCCAATCATCAATAATCTCATAATCTTCTTTTGGGACTAAACACATGCACCAATCTATAACTTTATTGTCCTGATCCTTTATTGTGCAAGCCAACATATTCCATGATGAAATATCAACCCCTGAAGAAAAGCCCCATTGCCCAGTTAACAAAAGTCCACCATCAACTTGTTTACCTTGGCCTTGAACATAAGCAATTCCTGAAGCAATTAAAGCATCAGGATCAGTTCCTAAAATATCTTCCTGAGCTTGCATAGACCACTGTGCAAGTTGCCTGTGATGAGAAGCCATATTTGCAAACACCCAGGCAGTTGAAGGACAACCCAAACCTAAGATATATGGAATTTCCATGAACCCACGAAAATCAACTTCCATACCACCCCAAATTTTGGGCTGTTGATACCTAAATAGACCAGACTCATGTATTGCATCAACAACTACCTTAGGTAAGTAAGTTGTTTTTTCAGTAATCTCAACATGCTCCTTCAAAAATGGAACTAAGCCATAGGCTCTCTCTTTTGCTTCTTCATAGCTCACATCAGTAAATGATTTAGCTATTCGATTAGTTGCAACTTTTTTTAAGCTAGACGACTGTTCTGGGGCATTCATATAGATCTCGATCAATAATTTCATTTATGCTAATTTTGAGGGCGTTAATTGTCAATACAATTAACATAGTAAAAACCCTAACAGTCAAATGAGGTTCAGCAAGTCGTTGAAATAAATATGTTTATTTTTAAATAATTGGCATTAATAAAATATATTTTTTTAATTGTCATGATGATATAGTTTTATTATTCTAGGTCGATTCTAATAAAAATATATAGGGAGCACTTATGCCAATTGTTGAATTTGCCCACTTTAATGTTAGCACTAGTAATTTAGAACGCACCAGAAAATTCTACGCACAGATTTTAGGACTAAAGGATGGTTACAGGCCCCCATTCTCAAGACCTGGGGCATGGATGTATCTCAATGATCAACCCATCGTACATATTTCAACAGCAAGGTCCCCTGAACCACACACTAAAAAAACAGATGCTTTCGATCATATTGCACTATGGACTACAGATTTAAACCACTTCAGAAATATACTCACCGAGAATGGCATCAAATTTGTTGAATTTGCAGTTCCAGAAAACGATCAGTACCAGTTGTTCTTTAAAGATCCAGAGGGAACAGAAATTGAATTAATTTTTAAAGGTGAAGAAGCTAGACAAGCTTCAAATGCATCTGGCGCTATGGTTGATGCCAGCGGTGGAAGAAATTTATAAAACTCCAATGAAAAAGCTACCAATCCATCAAACTATTTCAAATCAAATTCGGTCTGAAATTCAAAAGGGAAAATATCCAATCGGATCGAAATTACCAACTGAAGAAGAATTGTGTATTCAATTTAAGATAAGTCGCCCAACACTGCGGCAAGCATTAAGTACACTCTCATCAGAGGGATTAATTAATCGTAGGCCAAGAACTGGTTCTAAGGTAATTGCGACCCAACCTCCGATCATCATGTCTCAGTCGGTTAATGCTGTAAATGAATTATTAGACTACCCCGGAGAAATGACGCGCAAAATAATTGAAACTTCGATTATTAAAGCCGATCCCAAACTTGCCCAAGAAATTCAATGCGAAATAGATAAAGAATGGTTTCGTATTATTTCATTAAGGTTCCAAAATAACTCTGCAATCCCTCTTTGCTTAACTACTTATTACATTCTTCCCAAATACGCAGGAGTTGTTAAACATCCAAAACATTTAAGCATCCCCATTAGTGAACAAATTGTAGATATGTATGAGGAAGTTATCGAAAAAGCAAAAGTTGAAGTGTATGCCGAAAAAATACCAAATCAATACGCAAAAGAACTCATGGTTGAGGAAAATACATCTGCACTCGTAGTAGCTCGTTCATACACGGGACATGATCATGAAATTTTTCAAATCACAATAAGTAGTCATCCTGAAGATCGATACCGATATTCATTCGAATTAAAAAGAGAAATTCGTTCAGTGAGACCTTCTATAAAAAAATAAATTGGGGACATAAATTGATAAAAACTATAAAACTATTTAAAAATCTAGTAATCATATTTTTAGCAATAAATTATTCTTTTGCCCAAGAGATCTACCCTAATAAACCAATCACTATCATTAACCCAAATCCACCTGGAGGCTTTGTAGATAATGTCGGAAGGAGTCTAGCGATATCCCTTCAGAAAATACTGAAGCAACCCGTACTCATTATTAATAAACCAGGAGCGAATGGTGCAATTGGCCATGCCTTTGTTGCCAACTCAAGCCCTGATGGTTACACCCTTCTTTTAACATCACCATCATTGGCAACACAACCTGCAATTGATGCCATGTTTAATCGTCAATCTTCCTACAACCTAAGTAAGATTGTTCCAATCGCTCAAATCACCTCCGACCCAGCAATTATTTTGGTTAATCCAGAAACAGGGATCAAAACTATACAAGATTTTGTTAAAAAGGCTTCTACAAGTAAAGATTATTTATCCATCTCATCATCTGGAACTTATGGGGCAACCCATTTACCAATGGCAATGTTAGAAAATGCTTCAGCTATAAAACTAAAGCATGTCCCGACAAGCGGTGGAGCACCAGCCATTACCCTTGCAGTTGGAGGTCATGTAAATGCATTAGCTTCAGCCCCAAGTGTTGCTTATCCTCAGGTTCAATCTAATCGCTTAATTCCAATTGCGCAAACAGGCAATAAACGATTTGCTCCATTTCTAGATACTCCTACATTAAAAGAGAGCAACATTAATGTTGAATATTCTTTATGGACTTCCTTGTTTGCTCCAGCAAACGTCCCACCACAAATCATTCAACAATTGACTCAAGCTGTCAGAGAAGCTGTGCAAGACGAACAATTTAAATCATCAATGCTAAAAGGAAACTCCATATTGCAATACATGGATGGAGAAGAATTTAATAGTTATTGGAAATCAGAAGTCAAAAAACTTCAAGAGACAGTAAAATTTATTGGCAAAGTTGAAGACTAACTTAATTCATATTGCTGAAAATTTTAATTACTTATAACTTGTCCAAATTGCATACAGAATTAAAAACAATTGGGCGATATTAATAAATACACTTAATCGATGTAATAATTTAAACTTCGAAATTTGTTGGTTATCAGAAGCTTTATTAATTAAAGGGGTCAAAACCCATAGAGAAAAAGCAAATAAAGCAGCGCAAATATACGAGA
>DAIQPR010000177.1:0-4610 GCA_036787315.1 Polynucleobacter sp.
CTACTACAACCTCATTTTTTGGTTGAGATGGGGATCCATTAGACCTAACAACAGTATTGGCCGGTAATCCAATAATCGAATATCGACCAAATCTTTCACCGCCAACAACTGACTCTAATAAAAAGGTATTTTTTGAGCCAACAGCTTGCGTTAGCTTGATGTAAAGAGAGAGTGGTGTTTCAAGGTCAGCAAGTGTTTCTGAAACGAGGGGGATACGGTTGTATCCCTTTGCAGCAAGAGCATTAAATTCTGAAGGGGTCATTGCACACTGGCCAGTTCTTGTCTCATTTCGTGGATGACTTTTGCGTAATTAGCCTGACCAAAAATTGCAGATCCCGCTACAAATGTATCTGCTCCAGCAGCATAAATGGCTGCAATATTTTTGGTATTAATGCCACCATCTACTTCTAAGCGTATTTGGCGACCACTTTTTTGCGCGTATGAATCTATTATTTTTCTAGTTTGAGAAATCTTATCGATAGTGGATGGAATAAATTGCTGTCCCCCGAATCCCGGATTGACGGACATGAGCAGTATTAAATCGAGCTTATCAAGAACAAAATCCAGATACTGAAGCGGGGTTGCAGGATTAAGTACTAAGCCGCTTTGACATCCCATTTCTTTAATTAAACCTAAAGATCGATCAATGTGTGGACTTGCTTCAGGATGAAAGCTAATCAAGTTTGCTCCAGCTTTAGCAAAGTCTGGGATGATACGATCAACAGGCTCGACCATCAAATGCACATCAATACAAACAGCTTGACCATCTTTTTGAGCAAAAGGTCGAATAGCCTCACATACCATAGGGCCAATGGTTAAATTAGGCACAAAATGGTTATCCATGACATCAAAGTGAATCCAATCGGAACCTGCTTGTAAAACGTTTTCTACCTCTTCGCCAAGACGAGCGAAGTTTGCAGCAAGGATAGAGGGTGCAATGATTGGCTGTAATTTATTACTCATTGTATTATTTTACTTGAGTGTTACTGAATGATTCATTGCATTTGAATAGCACTTCTACGAAAATAACTATATGACCCAATTTTCAGCTCAGATTTCCGTGCAAGTTCAATTTTTAGAGGAACAGTCTAATGTTGAGCAAGGCCAATTTCATTTTGCGTATACATTGAGTATCAAAAATGATGGCGAGATACCATTCCAACTCATTGCCCGCGAATGGGTAATTACAGATTCTGATGGAAATGTTCAACAAATCAAGGGCTTAGGTGTCGTTGGTCAACAGCCTTTGTTAAAAGGTGGTCAGGCTTTTGAATATACTAGTTGGGCAACAATTCCAACTCCTGTTGGAACGATGAAAGGTAAGTATTTCTGTATTTCTGAGGATGCTGAGATGTTTGAGGTGCCTATTCCAGAATTCGCCTTAAACATGCCAAGAATTTTGCATTAAAACCACAAACCTTTATTTTTTCCGACCCATCATAGTCCAGACAATAATAAAAATTAAAATGAATAGAGCAACTCCTGCTTCAGCTACAAGTAAAAGCATGGGGTATTCATCTAATAGTTCAGACATGAGTTGTTTCCTTTTTGCATGATCATTAACCAGTTTCGTAATGTATTTGCTATAAGTATATGTTGTTTACTTTTCGCATGCGCTACGACAAATAAAACTCAAGATCAGGCAGTTGTGGAAACAGTGGCTGCTTCACCGAGTGGGCAGTTTAAGCAATTTACTGCAGCCCATTACTATTTAAGTAATTGGAAAAATCTGCCAGGTTGGAATGTTGAGTCATTTGAACAATCTTGGCCTGCATGGCAAAAAAGTTGTCAATATTTCAATAAAGCTAAAGATTCAGATTGGCAACAAGTGTGCCGTGAATCTCAAAAGATTAATCCTAGTGATAAAAAATCGATCAAAGATTTTTTTGAAAAAAATTTTCAGGTATGGGAACTTCGTCAAGCTAGAGATCAGAACCAATACTCAAAGGGAAGTAATCAAGGTTTGATCACAGGATATTACGAACCCCTCATAAAAGGATCTCTTAAAAGGCAGGGTGTATATCAAACTCCTCTTTATAAAATGCCCCCTTCATGGATGGGGTCAACAAGTAAAGTAAGACCCCCACGGGCTGAGCTTTTAAAGTCTGGTGCTTTAAAGGGTTTAGAAATTGCGTGGGTAGAAGATCCTGTTGCTGCGGCCTTTATGCAAATTCAGGGATCAGGAAAAATTCTTCTTGATAACAACAAGATAATTCGTTTAGGTTTTGCTGGAACCAATAATCAACCATTTGCATCTTTTGCACAATGGTTGATTAATCAAAAAGAAATGACTTATTCGCAAGCGAGTATGCAAGGTATCTCAAATTGGGCAAAGAATAATCCATCAAGGGTACAGGAGATGTTGAATGCAAATCCAAGATTTGTATTTTTCAAGATTTTAGAATCCTCAACATCAGCAACCGATGGACCGATTGGTAGCATTGGTGTGCCACTCACAGAACAAAGAAGTATTGCTGTAGATTGGCAAGCTATTCCTAAAGGCGCTCCTGTATATATTGCAACGACCGACCCCCAAACCTCTACGCCTATTGAAAAATTGGTATATGCGCAAGATACTGGCTCGGCAATTGTGGGGGGCGTTAGAGCTGATTTCTTTTGGGGATCTGTTGATGCTGCTGGTGAGAAAGCTGGAAAAATGAAACAAGTAGGTCATTTATGGGCAATTCTTCCAAAGAGTGTTTATCCATGAATCGATTTATTTTTATTGGCCTATTCACCATGCTTTTTTTAAGTGCATGTGTCAGCACGAATACACAAACTTCTATTAATAAAGAACAAGAGGATATAAAGAAGTTCTCACAGATGAGTCTAGATGAAAATTACAAGCCAATCAATGATAAAAATCCATTATTAGGATGGTATCCATGGACATTAACCCCATCAAAAAATAAAACAAGTTATAGCTTACAAAAATACCAAGGTAGAACAGTAATTCATGCTGATGCAAATTCGAGTGCATCAGGATTAATGGTGTCCCTTAAGCCAAGAACTGTAGAGGGTAAAGAGATAATTTGGGAGTGGAAAGCTTTAGGTCACATTGAGGATGCGGATAATACACAAGGACACACGGATGATGCGCCATTAAGACTTATTTTGGCATTTGACGGAGATAAATCTAAACTTTCCTTAAAAGATCAAATGACATTTGAGCTTGCTCATTTAATTAGTGGGCAAGAAATGCCATATGCAACCTTAATGTACATTTGGTCAAGTATTCAACATGAAAAACAAATCATTACGAATAAATATACCTCTCGCTTAAAAATGATTATTGTCGATACGGGCGATGAGCATGTTGGGACTTGGAGAAAACATCAACGCAATATTGAAGAAGATTACAGAGCTGCTTTTCAGGAAGATCCTGGAAAATTAATTGCTGTTGGAATCATGACCGACACCGACAATACCAAAAGCCTTGTAAAGGCTATTTATGGTGATATCGAGATCAAACGAAAATAGCTTAAGCTAAAAAAGTTTTAGCCAGATGTGCCCAATAGCTCGCTCCAATTGGGAGCAGGTGATCATTAAAGTCATAGCAAGGATTGTGCAGATGACAAGGGCCCATACCATGGCCTACGGCTCTATGATCCCCATCACCGTTACCAATGAAGACATAACATCCTGGTACTTTTTCTAGCATAAATGCAAAATCTTCAGATCCCATTGTTGGTTCAATTGAATCAATAAATTGATTGTCACCGAAATTATCTTTAATCACTTTTTGAGCAAACAATGTTTCTGCTTGGTGATTAATGAGAGGAGGGTAATTTCTCTCGAATTCAACTTCAGCTGTGCAATTAAAAGCAAGGGCTGTACCTTGAGCGATCTCACGAAGTCTTTGCTCTAAAAGATCCAAAACGGGTGTAGTAAATGTCCTAATTGTTCCGCCAAGCCAAGCATCATTTGGAATAACGTTAGAGGCATAACCAGCGTGGATTTGTGTAATGGAAAGAACAGCTGTATCTACTGGTTTTTTATTACGCGTAATGATACTTTGCAATGAGGATGCTAATTGAGCTATAGCAAATACGGGGTCAGCTCCATTATGAGGAAGTGCAGCATGGGCTCCTTTGCCTTTGATCGTAATTGTAAATTCATTACTAGAGGCCATCATTGGGCCAGGTATTACGCCAAAACTTCCTTCTGGCATTCCCGGCCAGTTGTGCATTCCAAAAACTGCATCACAAGGAAATAAGGTAAACAATCCATCGGCCATCATTTCTCTAGCACCACCACCGCCTTCTTCCGCGGGTTGGAAAATAAAATGAATTTTTCCTTTAAAGTTTCTATTTGTAGAAAAGTAATGAGCGGCACCTAAAAGCATTGCTGTGTGACCATCATGACCACACGCATGCATCTTGCCTTCATTTTTAGATGCATGAGCAAACTGATTATGTTCTTGGAGAGGAAGCGCATCAATATCTGCTCGCAAGCCAATTGATTTACCGCTACCTAATAGACCTTCTATTGTCCCGACAACCCCTGTTTTTCCAAGGCCAACATGCGTTTTAATGCCCCACTGAGTCAGTTGAGTTGCAATAAGTTCTGAGGTTCTAAACTCAGTAAATTTCAATTCAGGATAAGAATGA
>DAIQPR010000178.1:0-4603 GCA_036787315.1 Polynucleobacter sp.
CTTCTTATGTTTAACAACAAATGGAATGAAGCGATTGAGCCAACTGTTAAATATTTAAAATCCCAGACACCTGCTAAACGAGAGGAGTTTTTCGATAAACTTCCCCCTATTCTTAGTCGATCAAATAACCAAGACGTTTCTAATGTGGCCATTGCAAAAATTCTAAATGCCACAAAAACAACTCCAAAAAATACTAACCTATTGTTCATTTATGCATTAGGTGAAGAAAAACTGGGTAACTACAGCAATATGGAAAAAATATTGCTTAATCTTATTAAACAAAATCCTGATGATGCAAGTGCTCTGAATGCCTTGGGATACTCATACGCAGATAGAAACGTTAACCTAACTGAATCTATGCGATTAATTCAAAAAGCAATTTCCATATCACCTAATGACCCCTACATTTTAGATAGTCTTGGATGGGTACATTTCAGGCTTGGGAATAAAGAACAAGCGATTCAATATTTAAAGCAATCATTTGAACAACTACCTGAAGCAGAAGTAGCAGCTCACCTAGGAGAAGTTCTTTGGTCTAATGGCGCAACTGAAGAAGCGGAAAATATTTGGCGCAAAGGTGAAGCCATTAACGCAAGTCAATCTACGTTAAGAGATACTTTAAAGCGCTTAAAGCCAGACTGGTCAAGTGTTCAACTTTTTGATGAATCAATCTCTCGCCAATGGGATGGAAGATTTTCAGTTAAATCAACCATTAATCAGTCCAAAAATGGTGGCAGTGGTGCATTTACTCTAATACACGAAAACTTAAATGATATTCTCGAAATAAGAGGGCCTCTTGGCGCCTCTATGGCAAAAATCAACATAACACCTAGTAAGGCATCATTAGAACAAAATGGGCAAATTCTCACGGCTGTTGATGCGGATGAGCTAATTTTTCAAGCTACTAAACTGCCAATTCCAGCAAGAGGTCTTTCAGCTTGGATGTCAGGTTTTACAAGACCAGGATCTCCAGGCTCAATTAAAAGGAATGATGTTGGTCAAGTTTCTGAAATTACACAAGACGGTTGGATATTGCAATATACCTGGGATGTAAATAATAAATTGCAAAAACTTAATATGACTAGATCTTCGCAAGATGGTGATATTGAAGTCAAACTTATTTTAGATTAGATAAAAATGTCTTTTATTGAAATACCAGCCCCAGCTAAATTAAATCTCTTTTTAAATGTCACTGGAAGGCGAGAAGATGGTTACCATCTTTTGCAAAGTGTTTTTCAACTCATAGATTTATGCGATACAGTTAAATTACGCTTAAGGAATGATGGTGAAATTTGCCGTATTAACCCATTACCAAATGTAAATCCTGAGGATGACCTCGTTGTAAAAGCTGCAAGGTTACTAAAAAATAACTTTCCAATATCCAAAGGTGTGGATATTGATCTCATAAAAAAAATTCCCATTGGAGCGGGTCTGGGAGGGGGATCCTCAGATGCTGCAAGCACACTTTTAGGGCTCAATTATCTCTGGAACTTAAACCTCTCCACTCAAGAATTAATAAATCTTGGAGTAAAACTTGGGGCGGATGTACCCTTCTTTCTATTTGGAAAAAATGCATTTGTAGAGGGTATTGGGGATGTTTTAACAGAAGTAAAGCTTGATCTTAAGTCTTATTTATTAATTTACCCAGGTGTTTTAATTCCAACAAAATCAATTTTTTCGTCACCCCATTTGACGCGCAATCGATCAAGGATTACAATAATTGACTTTGAAGAGCAATACGCTAGTAATATGCAGTTTAATAATGACTTACAAGCAGTTGCAACGCAAATGTATTCAGAAGTTTCGATGGCACTTGAGTGGCTTGGGAAGAATTTCCCAGAATCTCGTCCACTGATGACCGGCTCTGGAAGTGCTGTTTTTTGTGAAATTCCAAGTCACGTTTCAGTTGAACAGTATCTATCGAAACTTCCTCCAATGTGGCAAGGTTTTAAAGTTAATGGTCTTATGCTTCACTCGGCTTATAATTTAAAAACTAATGTCAACATACAAGAGGGGAGTCGCCAAGTTGGTTAAGGCACCGGATTTTGATTCCGGCATCCGAAGGTTCGAGTCCTTCCTCCTCTGCCACCTTTCTTCTATGTCTCAATCTTTCAATCATTCAAGCAAAATTCTTTGCGCACTCTTTTGGAGAAGTTATGAGCAATGAGTCAATGACCATTTTTACAGGTAATGCAAACCCTTTACTTGCTAAAGCTGTAGCTGACTACTTAGGACAAGATCTTGGTAAAGCAATGGTTGGAAGGTTTTCAGATGGTGAAATTCAAGTTGAGATTCAAGAGAACGTTAGAAGCAAACATGTTGTTGTTTTACAGCCAACGTGTGCCCCTACAAATGATAATTTAATGGAATTAATGATCATGGTTGATGCTCTAAAACGAGCATCAGCAGGAACCATAACCGCAGTGATTCCTTACTTCGGTTATGCTAGACAGGATCGTAGACCTCGTTCTGCTCGTGTTGCAATATCAGCTCGATTAGTAGCAAATATGCTGCAGTCTGTGGCGGGCGTTGGAAGGGTTCTAACAATGGATCTCCACGCTGACCAAATTCAAGGTTTCTTTGACATCCCTGTAGACAATATCTATGCATCTCCCATATTACTAGCGGACCTTCAGCACAAGAACGATGGTGATTTATTAGTTGTTTCTCCTGATATAGGCGGCGTAGTTCGCGCAAGAGCACTAGCAAAACAGCTAGGATGTGATTTAGCTATTATCGATAAACGTCGTCCTAAAGCAAATGTCTCAGAAGTAATGCACGTCATTGGTGAAGTAGATGGTCGTAAATGCGTAATTATGGATGACATGATCGATACTGGAGGAACTCTTTGTAAAGCTGCTGAGGTTTTAAAACAAAGGGGTGCTAAAAACGTCATGGCTTACTGTACTCATCCAGTTTTATCAGGTAACGCCATCACTCGCATCATGGAGTCTGCTTTGGATGAAGTTGTCGTTACTGACACGATTCCATTAAGCGACTTAGCGAAAGCTAGCCCAAAGATTAGAAGCCTTTCTGTTGCCCCACTTCTTGGAGAAACTCTCCTAAGAATCAGTCGAGGCGAATCAGTCATCTCAATGTTTACAGAGACAGACTAGTCATTTTTAAATAAAAAAGCTATAATAGAGGACTTTTCTGCTTGGTCGCGAGCAGAAAAACCTGTTACCAATAAAGGTAACAGTAACGAACCTTAGGGAGTTTTATTATGAAAGTCGTCGCCTACGAACGTAGCGTACAGGGCACTGGTGCGAGCCGCCGCCTGCGCAACTCTGGAAAAACACCAGGCATTATTTATGGTGGATCAGAATTACCGCAAGCAGTGGAACTTGACCATAACGCTCTTTTCCATGCTTTAAAAAAAGAAGCATTCCATTCTTCAGTATTAGATATTGAAGTAGCTGGTAAAGTGCAACAGGCTTTGTTGCGTGATTATCAAATGCATCCTTTTAAACCTCTTGTACTTCACGTTGACTTCCAACGTATTGATGCAAAACAAAAAGTTCATATGAAGGTACCACTTCACTTTAAGGGCGATGATATCTGCCCTGCAGTGAAAACTGGTGGTGCTGTCATTAATCACATCATGAATGAACTTGATATCACTTGTTTGCCTTCTGACTTGCCTGAATTTATTGAAATCGATCTATCAAAAATCGAACTTGATCAAACAATTCATGCCAAAGATATTACTTTGCCAAAAGGTGTTGAGTTAAGTTTGCATGTTGAGCAAGAAAATCCTGCTCTCGTTGCTGCAAGAGAGCCAAAAATTAAGTCTGAACCAGAAGCCACTGGCGCTCCAGAAGCACCAGCAGCTCCAACTGCAACAAAGTTAAAAGACAAAGAGTAATCTTTCCTTTTTTCATAAAGCCCGTCGATTTTTTGACGGGCTTTTTATTTGTATCTACTTATCAATTTCGTTTAAAGTTACTGCATGATTAAATTAATTGTGGGTCTCGGCAATCCTGGTGATGAGCATTTATCGGATAGGCATAATGCAGGATTTTGGCTTTGCGACAAAATTGCTCAATACTTATCCTGTCATTTTTCACTCGATAAGTCTCATAAAGGTCAAATAGCCAAAGCTTCCTTTCGTCAGCAAAATATTTGGCTTCTTAAACCACAAACATATATGAATCTTAGTGGTGAGTCAGTGGGATCCGTTGCTAAGTTTTATCAAATTGATCCATCACAAGTTTTGGTCATACATGACGAACTTGACATACCAGCTGGCGTGGCACGTCTTAAGTCTGGTGGTGGTACTGGTGGGCACAATGGTCTCAAAAGTATTACATCTCATTTGGGAACACCCAACTATTGGCGTTTAAGAATTGGTATTGGACACCCGAGAGATATTGTGCCTGCAGGCAGTCCTCACCAAGAAGTTGCTAGTTACGTGTTAAAAAAACCCTCTCAAAAAGATCAAGATCTGATTGATAAAAGCTTTGATAAAGTCCTGGATGTTTTTTCTTTGATGATATCGGATGACCCAAGCTCAGCAATGAAAACACTTCATACGCAATAAATTATTTATTTTGTAAACGACGATATTTTTCTAAAAGTTGGGACTTATCTTCGAGATAATCTG
>DAIQPR010000179.1:0-4547 GCA_036787315.1 Polynucleobacter sp.
TATAAATTGTGTATTAGGTCCAATAGCTGGTAATGTTTTTGAATTCCTTGGAGGGAAAAAGCTAATATTATTGATACCAAGTTCTTTAAAGACTCTTGCAAACTGATCTTCAACTATATCCGGCAAACAACCTACAATCATTAATGAATTTTGATCTGTTTGCGGTAACTCAGGAACTAAGGCTTGTAAACATGCGTCTTCACCTTGAGTAAAGGTTGTCTCAATTCCACTTCCTGAGTAATTAAGAATTCTTACATTAGGAGCAAACTGTTTATCTAAGCGTCCTGCAGCTCTATGAAGATCTAACTTGATAACCTCCGATGGGCATGAGCCTACTAAAAAGAGCAATTTAATATCAGGTCTTCTTGATAGTAATTTCTGCACCACTTTATCTAACTCTGCGTTTGCATCTGCTAAACCAGCTAAATCACGGTCATCAATAATCGCGGTTGCAAATCTTGGTTCAGCAAATATCATGACCCCAGCTGCCGATTGAATTAAATGCGCACAAGTTCTTGATCCAACCACTAGAAAAAATGCATCTTGTATTTTTCTATGCATCCAAATAATGCCAGTTAGGCCACAAAAAACTTCTCTTTGACCACGTTCCTTAAGGATTTCAATGGGTTTATCACATCCTTGAGCTTGTAGATTCTGAATTGGAATGACGGCATTCATGATGCATACCCTTTTGCATAAATATCTGAGGATCGGATATCTTCGGAATTATTTTCTTTAGATTCATGCTGCTTTCTTGCCATACGCAACTTCCAAATGAACTGAATAGCATTGACTAAATAAGCCGCATATGCAGCCAAAGCAAGCAACATTAGATTGAGGGGAGACAATAAGTGCTGGAAAAGTGCGTACACGTAACTCAGATGAAGCGTAATTACGAGCATGCTAAAGACATCCTCCCAAAAGAACGCTTCGGCAAAAAGATACTTTCCAAAGACTACTTTTTCCCAAATACTTCCTGTAATCATGATGACTAGTAAGAAAATTGTCTTAATTAAGATAGAATAATTAGCAATTTCGTATCCATTGCCTGTAATTAAAAAACGTAGTACAAGAGATAAACTGATCAAAAACACCAAAAACTGTAAAGGTGCCAAGACACCTTGAACAATAGTCCAAATAGAAGAATCTCTTTTTCTTTTTTGTTCTGGTGTGTACAGGAATGCCATCTTTTCAGTCATTCATTGCCTAAGGGGTATTTTGTTTATACAACTGTCAACTAAAGTTTACGCTTAAACCAGTTTACACAATATAGGGAAATCCCTAATTTATGCAAAAGATATTAGACATGTGGCAAAAAGAGGTGTAAATTCAACTTGACAGTATTTCCCCTAATACACTTTCATCAAAAGCATAGTTATGGTTAAGCCTCTAGATTTATTAAAAAAAATCCCCTACGTGGAGACAGTGATGAGGAATATCCATAGTAAAAGCTTTAAAGCTGAAGATGAATGCCTTGAAGCTGAAAATCCCAAAGCTGCATCAAAAGAACCCGTTGATATCTTGATTCAGATGCTTGATCAAGAAATTATCCCTAGACTTCTTGTTAGCCACCAAGCCAACTCCCCCTTAGAGGAACTGGCAACTCCAGGATTAAGACCAATTCACCCAGCTGAAATTGATTTGCTCTGTGGACTATCTATTAATAGTTCACAAGAATCATGCACCGAATTTGTGAAAAAACTTCTCGCTAAGAAGGTTTCTATTGACTCGATTTATTTAGACCTTATCCCTCGAGTAGCAAGGAAACTTGGCGTTTTATGGGAAGAAGATATTTGCACCTTCTCTGAGGTAACGATTGGCCTTTGGCGATTACAGCATATTTTGTATGGTCTTTCCCGCGAGTTTCAAGTCAAAAACAACTCACCCATTGAAAACCTCAATGCATTATTGATTCCTGCTCCAAGCTCACAACATACTTTAGGATTATTCATCGTCTCTGAATTCTTCCGTCGCGCGGGTTGGAGAGTCTGGGGAGAGCCCAATCTACAACCTGAACAAGTTAATAACCTTATATTTTCTCAGTGGTTTGATGTTATTGGGATATCCGTAGGATATGAAGAACAATTGATTGGGGTCAATCAACTTATTAGCTCATTACGCTCAAGATCAATGAACCCAAATGTTGCCTTTATGGTCGGAGGCCCTTTATATAACTCCCATCCTGAATTGTTTGATGATATTGATGCAGATATTAAATCCTCTGATGCTAATGATGCTATTCGACAAGCAGAGATCTTTGTAGCAACCATTAAAAATCTAAGGATGAATTAATTGAATTCCCCTAAGCCAAGACGTTACAATTCATGTACATGCGTATTAGTAAACAGCAATCAACATGAATACCCTTCCTAATAATTATTCCAAAATTATAGAATCCATTGACTCTGCTTCTGCAGCAGGTCTTATAAGTCACGTCTCAGATGCAGTAATCACAATTAATGATGCCGGCATTATTGAACATTTTCAAAGTTCCAATGCCCCTGGCCTACAAGTTTTAAACCAACTTGTAGGTAGATCATTACTAGAATGTGTTGCCCCAGACAGTAAAAAGAAAGTTACTGAACTTTTAGAAGTTAATCATTCTGAAGAATCACAAAAATGGCGTCAAATTAATATCCCATCACCTGATGGTTCTGATATTCCCCTAATGCTTTCAACCTTATATTTTGCAAAAGATCAAAAATTTATAGCCGTAGGTCGCGATTTAAGAAATCTAGCAAATCTTCAACAACGCCTTGTAGAAGCACAACAAGCTATTGAAACAGATTATTTGCGCTTAAGATTCGCCGAGGCAAGATATCGCCAACTCTTTGATCTGAGCCTAACTGCTCACCTTATCGTTGATGGAAGCACCCTCAAAATACTCGAGGCCAATACCGTTGCAATGAACCTATTTTCTGACAAAGGTCAAAGGGTTATTGGTAGAGCATTTGCTGAATTTATTGATATGGCTGATTTTGAGGAACTTTTGGATATATTTAATAATTCCAGAAATATGTCTTACTCCAAAAAAATATCAGTCCATTTAGCGAAAAATAAATTGCCCGTTGAAGTGGCTGTTAATTTTTTACGTGAAGAAAATCAAACAGTATTTTTGGTTCATGTCGTACCTCAAAGTAATGTGAATGATTATTTACATACCGATATTGATACCTCTCGATTAATTAGAGCTGTTCAGTCTTCATTAGATGCATATGTTGTGACTGATATGAATGGCAAAATCTTGACAATTAATCAAACATTCCAAGAGATGACTCAGGAAGAAAAATCATCAGATCTTATCGGTGAACCAATTGATAATTGGCTTGGAAGATCAAGTATTGATTTACGCGTAATACTTAATAATCTCAAAGAAAAAATTTCTATCAAGCACTACGTAACTAGCATTATCCCGAAAGGCGACTCTCATGGAATTGAGGTAGAGTTGTCTGCAGTTAAAGTGGTTGGGGAATCCGAAGAGTATATTGGTTTTAGTATCCGCCATATTGGTCAGAGAGTTTCACAGCGAAATCAAAATAACAGTGATTTGAAACAAACGGCAACAAAATTAACAGAGTTAGTTGGCAGAGTTCCTTTGCGAGATATCGTGAGCGAAACCACAGATATGATTGAAAAGATGTGCATCATGTCAGCTCTAGATTTAACATTAAATAATAGAGTTTCTGCCTCTGAAATGCTTGGCTTATCAAGACAAAGCCTTTATATCAAAATGCGTCGCTTTGGTATTACAGATCCTAATGGCTCTGAATCTGATTAAACAGATGAATGAAGCAACATACAGCAGTTCTTAGTCTTGTCAATTATTCTTCAGGATCCCTTGCATGGGGCTTATCACGTTTTGTAATCGGTAAATATTCATTAAAGAATATCCCTGGATTAGAATTTTTTAAAATCTTAGGTAGTGGTCAAAACGGTGGTTTCCAACTTCGCCCTAGCCTAAGAAAACAAGGACTGCTTTGCGTTTTTGATACTCCTGAAAACGCACTTGCATTCAGAGAAAAATCAGACTTAATCAAACTCTACCAAGATCATGCTGATGAGTTTTTTTGTGTATCACTTCAAAGCTATTCTTCAAAAGGAACTTGGTCTTCTTACTCAATGAATGTTACTCAAGATGCTCCGGTTGAGGGCCCAATTGCGGGTATCACACGTGCATCGATTAAATGGCATAAAGCTCCAAAGTTTTGGAGTAAAGCACCTCCTGCTGAAGATTCTTTAAATCATACAAAAGGATGTATCTTGGCCGCAGGTCTTGGAGAAGCCCCATACCTTAGGCAAGCAACTTTTACGATATGGGAATCCCAGTTAGCAATGGATGACTACGCAAGAAGCGGCGCACATTTAGAAGCAATTAGAAACGCTTACCAGGGAGCTTTTTTTTCTGAATCTATGTTTACTCGCTTTATACCAATCAATCCATTAGGGACGTGGCGAGGAAAAAAATATGCCTAAACACGTTGTCATCATTGGTGGTGGTATAGCCGGTTTGTGCGCCAGTCTTAGGTTGGCCCACGAGGGTTATAAAG
>DAIQPR010000021.1:0-5842 GCA_036787315.1 Polynucleobacter sp.
CTGCTAGGGCGTCTCCCATAACTAAGCTAACAGTAGTACTTGTTGTTGGAGCTAAGTTAAGAGGACATGCTTCTTTCTCTATTGAAACATCAAGATGTGCGTCCGACAGTTCAGCTAATTTAGATTGTGGGTTACCCGTCATAGCAATCAACTTAGCCCCCATTCTTTTTACTAATGGGACAATTCTTAAAAGCTCAGCAGTTTCACCAGAATATGAAATGGCTAGAAAGACGTCGTCTTTTTGAACCATACCTAAGTCTCCATGACTTGCTTCGGCGGGATGAACAAAAAATGCTGGTGATCCTGTAGAAGCAAAGGTGGCAGCAATTTTATTTCCAATATGTCCAGATTTTCCAATTCCTGAGACTACAATTCTTCCCTTACAGTGAAGTAAAAGTTCAATTGCATCAGTAAAGGATTTCTGAAATGAACTTTCAGAAAATTTTTCATATAGTTGATAAATACCCTTATTTTCGATATCTAGGGTATCTTTAGCTAATTGAATGTATTTTTCACGAACTTTATCTATCATAGTGATTAGTATATGCCTTCTATTTTGCAAATCATTTTAACTTTACTTGCCTGTGCCCTTGGTGGGGTGCTGCTCGCAAGAATTTTTAAACTTCCATCGATTCTTGGATACCTTATGGTAGGACTTGCCATAGGGCCTCATGCTTTAGGTTTTGCTCCTGACTCTGAAACAGTAAAGGATATTGCTGAATTTGGCGTGGTATTTCTAATGTTCTCAATTGGTTTGGAATTTAATCTTACCAAATTGAAGGCAATGAGACATATAGTTTTTGGACTAGGATTTAGTCAAGTTGTGCTAACAATGCTGCTTACTATTCCAGCAGGGTACTTTTTAAGATTTTTATTACCTATAGTACTTCCTTGGCATGTTTTATTTGCTCTTGGCGGGGCGCTAGCAATGTCATCTACCGCGATTGTTGCCAAATCCTTAGCTGAAAAAGCAGAATTAGACACTTCACATGGTAAAAATGTTCTCGGTGTTCTTTTATTTCAAGATTTGGTTGTCATTTTATTATTGATTTTGATTCCATCATTAGGCAAGAATCCAGGCGATATCGTTTTTGCTTTGAGTATTGCTGGAATCAAAGTGGTATTTGCTTTGGTCCTAATATTGTTTGTGGGCCAAAAGATATTTAGCTTTTGGTTTAAATTAGTTGCTAGCCAGCGATCGCAAGAACTTTTTATGTTGAATGTTTTTTTGATTGCTATTGGGATGTCGGCAATTACTTATTTTTTTGGGTTATCAATGGCACTTGGGGCATTTATGGCAGGAATGCTCATTTCGGAGACGCCTTATCGATATCAAGTTGAAGAGGGAATTGCTTCATTTAGAGACATTTTATTAGGCCTATTTTTTATTACCGTTGGCATGATGGTGAACGTCAATTCTGTAATTCATGAATTACCCCTAGTATTAATTTTATTTTTTTCAGCATTAGCTTTTAAGTTTTTAATCATCACTGGATTAGCTAGGCGTTTTGGTTCATCTTCTGGCGAAGCTATTAGAACAGGAATTTGCCTCACTCAGGCTGGCGAATTTGGATTTGTTTTAATTAATCAAATTGATCAACTTGATTGGATTGACCCTAATTTATCTCAAGCTGTTTTAGCTGCAATGCTTTTATCCATGCTAGTTGCCCCAATACTGATAGAGTACAGTAATTCAATTGCTCTGAGATTCTCTAAAAATGAATGGTTTAGTCAATCGGTGGATTTGACAAAAATTGTTTCTCAAAGTATTCAAAACGACCAACACGTCATCATTTGTGGATTTGGTGTTACTGGCCAGAACGTCTCTACTATGATGGAGCAAGAAGGCATTAGTTATATAGCACTAGACTCTGATCCTGAAAGAGTTTTGCAAGCAAGTGAAGCTGGTAAGTCTGTTGTGTATGGTGCCTCGCATAATCCAAACAACTTAATGGCGGCTGGGATTGCAAGAGCAAAGGCTGTGGTTATTACCTTTAGATCAATCCAGGAAACCTTGAAAGTAATTCATCAAATTGAAACCTTACATCCAGGGATGCCAATTTTGGCAAGGGCTAAAGATGATGCAGAAATGAACAAATTAATTCAAGCTGGTGCGACGCAAGTTATTCCTGAAAAAGCTGAAGGAAGTGTTATGTTGGCGGCCCAAGTTTTATCTTTAGCAGGTGTTCCACTTCGAAGAGTAATGAGACGGGTTAGTGAAGCTCGAGAAGATAGATATGGAAAATTACGCGGATTTTTCCCGAGCATTGAGGATGAAAGCGTAGATGATGTAGATGCAATAAGGCTTAGTACAGTTCATCTAAAAGACTCAATGCAAGGAGTTGGTAAGTCTTTGGATTGGATTGAAAAAAGTGGTGTCATAGTCCAAAGTTTAAGAAGAAGGGTGGGTAATAGTAGAGGGTACTCTAAACTAGAACCACACCCAGATACAGTTTTGCATTTAGACGATATCGTTGTTTTATCCGGTAATGCTAATACTTTAGCGCAAGCGCAAAAACAGATTACAAAGGTAACCAAACTCAAAGCAAAGACTTAAGGTATTTACCAGTAAAACTATTTTTAACTTTGACTACAGATTCTGGACTACCCTCTGCAATAATAAAGCCACCGCCAGATCCACCTTCAGGACCCATATCGATAATCCAATCAGCTGTTTTTATAACATCTAGATTATGTTCAATAATTAATATGGTGTTACCTTGTTCTCTTAAGGAAAAAATAACTTCTAAAAGAAGTTGGATATCCTGAAAATGAAGGCCTGTTGTGGGTTCATCTAAGATATATAAAGTTCTACCTGTATCACGTTTAGATAACTCTAGTGAGAGTTTTACCCTCTGCGCTTCCCCTCCAGATAAAGTGGTGGCGCTTTGTCCAAGTTTGACATAACCAAGTCCAACATCAAGAAGAGTTTTAAGTTTTCTTTTAACAACGGGGACAGCCTCAAAGAATTCAAAAGCCTGTTCAATCGTCATTGATAGAACTTCATGGATATTCTTACCCTTGTAACGGATATCTAGAGTTTCGCGATTGTAACGTTTGCCGTGACATACGTCGCATGGAACATAGACGTCTGGTAAGAAATGCATTTCAACTTTAATAACGCCATCGCCTTCACAAGTTTCACATCTTCCACCTTTTACATTGAAGGAAAATCTCCCAGCCTCATAACCTCTCTCGCGGGAAGCAGGAACGCCGGCAAATAATTCACGAATAGGGGTAAAAAGTCCTGTGTAGGTTGCAGGATTAGATCTCGGGGTTCTTCCAATAGGGGATTGATCTACACTGATTATCTTATCAAAGTTTTCAAGACCTTCAATTTCAGTATAAGGAGAAGGTTCTGCTGTAGATCCGTACAAATGTTGGGCAACTACATGGTGAAGTGTGTCGTTTATTAATGTGGATTTTCCAGATCCAGAAACTCCAGTAATACAGGTTAGTAGACCTACTGGAATTTTAGCTGTGACGTTTTTAAGATTATTACCGGTTGCGCCATGAATGCTAATCCATCTTCCGTCAGGTTTTTTTCTTGATTGAGGAATTGATATTTTTTTCTTACCACTTAAGTATTGACCAGTTAGTGAGTCGGCATTTTTTTCAATTGAAGAAGGAGTTCCATAAGCAACTACTTTACCCCCATGAACCCCTGCCCCAGGTCCTATATCAATTACATAATCTGAAGACCTAATCATATCTTCATCATGCTCTACAACGAGCACTGAATTCCCCAAGTCACGTAAGTGAACAAGAGTTTTAATTAATCTGTCGTTATCTCTTTGGTGAAGACCGATTGATGGCTCATCAAGGACGTACATAACGCCTGTCAGACCAGACCCAATTTGTGATGCTAGTCGAATACGTTGTGCTTCACCACCTGATAGTGTGTCAGCACTTCTATCTAGTGATAAATAATCTAAACCAACATCATTCAAAAATTTAAGCCTTGCAGAAATTTCCTTAACTATTTTGTCTGCGATTTCTTTTTTAACACCTTTAAGGTTTAGTTTTGAAAAGTATTCATATGCGGCTTTTAAAGGCAGATTGCTAACCTCAAAAATTGCTCTGCTTTGATCACCTTCCCCCACCTTTACAAATCGGGCTTCTTTTCTAAGACGACTACCTTCACAATCAGGACAAGTTTGTATATTTTGGTACCTTGCAAGTTCTTCTTTGACCGCAATTGAATCTGTTTCTCTGTATCTTCTCTCGAAATTAGCAATTATTCCTTCAAAGGTATGCGGTTTAGTAACTGCAACCCCTTTCTCGTTGAGATATTCAAAAGGAACTTTAGTTTGACCAGAGCCAAAGAGAATTAAATCTTGTGCTTTTTTACTGAGTGATTCAAAAGGCTTTTCAATATCAAATTTTGCAAAGTCTGCAAGATTTTGCAGCATCCGAAAATAAAATTGATTACGACGGTCCCATCCCTTAATTGCTCCCGAAGCCATAGATAATTCTGGATGAGCAACAATTCTCTTTGGGTCAAAAAATGAAACATGTCCTAAGCCATCACAACTTGGGCAAGCTCCCAACGGATTGTTAAAGGAAAATAATCTCGGTTCGAGTTCTTGTAAAGCGAAGGAACAAATAGGGCAAGCGAATTTATTTGAGAATAAAAATTCTTCATGTGTATCCATATTTACTGCTATGACACGCCCATCCGCTAAGCGAAGAGCTGTTTCAAGAGACTCAGCAAGTCTTTGTTTAATATCTTGTTTAACTTTGATGCGATCAACAACTACTTCTATAGAATGCTTATCCGTTTTTTTAAGAGTTGGAAGTTGGTCCACTTCATAAACAATAGGTTTAGCAATATGAGTTGTGCCACCACCACTACGAATTCTAAATCTTACAAAACCTTGAGATTGAAGATCCTCAAATAAATCAATGAACTCCCCTTTGCGGTTGCTCACTATTGGCGCAAGAATCATTAGTTTTGTATCTTCAGGCATACCCAAGATGTGGTCTACCATTTGAGAAATACTTTGTGCCTCAAGTGCTAAATGATGTTCTGGGCAGTGAGGAGTTCCAGCTCTTGCAAATAACAAGCGCAAATAATCGTGTATCTCAGTTACCGTTCCAACTGTTGATCTAGGATTGTGGCTGGTAGCTTTTTGCTCAATAGAGATAGCTGGAGATAAGCCTTCGATAGAGTCGACATCTGGCTTATCCATGAGTTGTAAAAATTGTCTTGCATATGCGGACAATGATTCAACATACCTTCGCTGACCTTCGGCATACAAAGTATCAAATGCCAAGGAACTTTTTCCAGATCCAGATAAGCCAGTTATTACAACTAGTTGATTTCTAGGGATATCTAGATTTATATTTTTTAGGTTGTGGGTGCGTGCACCACGGATTTGTATAGTATCGTTCATAATATTTAGCTCAACTCATTAATATAGCCTTTTCTTATGAATTCGTCAGAACTTCGATCATCTTTATCTTTATCAGGTATTTTTGCCCTTAGAATGCTTGGTTTATTTTTGATTTTGCCAATTTTCAGTTTGCATGCTCGGGGATTGCCCAATGGTGATAATGCCACATTAGTCGGTCTAACCATTGGAATATACGGTATGGTACAGGCCTTTTTTCATATTCCACTCGGAATTCTCTCAGATAGAGTAGGTCGGAGAGTAGTTGTCATCGCTGGACTAAGTTTATTTGTTTTAGGAGCCATTATTGCGGCTTCACATGATGATTTGTACTGGATTCTTGCTGGTAGAGCTATACAAGGTGCCGGAGCAATATCTGCCGCCATAACAGCATGGGTGGCTGATTTGACTAGAGAAGAGATGAGAACCAGGGCTATGGCATTAATTGG
>DAIQPR010000021.1:5942-21116 GCA_036787315.1 Polynucleobacter sp.
GGGTGGCTGATTTGACTAGAGAAGAGATGAGAACCAGGGCTATGGCATTAATTGGGGGAAGTATTGCAATTAGCTTTGCAATTTCAATAGTGATTGCTTCGCCTTTATACCAATCCCTAGGAATGCCTGGTATTTTTTGGATGATGGCTTTACTAGGAGTAGCTGCTATTCTTGTGGCATGGAAAATTGTTCCAACAGCTCCTATGGTAAAAATGGCTCAACCGGAGGGTACTACTTCTAACCTTAGTAGATTTATCAAAGTTTTAAAAGACCCAGAGTTGTTTCGCCTGAACATTGGCGTCCTCATTCTTCATACGTCTCAGGTAGCTATATTTATTGCAATCCCTAAGATGTTGGTGGCTGAAGATTTACCTTTGGAGCAACATTGGCGAGTTTATCTTTCAGTATTGATTGGCTCAATTATTTTTATGGCACCTATGTTGATCAAGGCAGAAAAAAAGAATCGATTAGCTCTTCTTTTAAAGGTTTCTGTTGTGTTTATGTTGATTGCACAAACTTACTTTGGAGTCATCATTTTCGGACATTACCAAAATATTTGGACAATTTGCTTCGGATTATTCTTATTTTTTATTGGATTTAATTTACTAGAATCTTTACAGCCATCCCTTGTATCAAGACTTTCAGGGGATAATCGGGGCGCTGGTTTAGGTATTTATAATACAACAATGTCGATAGGGCTTTTTCTAGGTGGGGCTCTAGGCGGTGCAATCTACGGCAATTTTGGTACCCTAGGGATTTTTGAACTTGACGCTTTACTTCTATTGGCGTGGCTTATAATTGCAGCAAGAATGTCAGAGCTTCCTCCAAAAATCAAATTAAAAAATCAGATTTAAAGGGTCTTTGTTCATAGGATATATGTAGATACAATGAATGCTACTTCAATTTAGCATTAATAATTTCGGGAGAAAGTCATGGCGTCAGTTAATAAAGTGATTATTGTTGGAAATATTGGAAGAGACCCAGAAACTCGCTTTTTGCCAAGTGGAGATGCGTTAACGAATATTTCTGTTGCCACTTCTGATCGTTACAAAGACAAAGCTACTGGAGAAATGAAGGAAACTACAGAGTGGCATAGGATTACTTTTTTTGGTAAGTTAGCTGAAATTGCTGGACAGTACTTAAAAAAAGGATCTCAAGTGTATGTTGAAGGAAAGCTTCGAACAAGAAAATACACTGACCAGTCAGGTGTTGAAAAATATTCAACTGAAATTGTTGCAGATTCTATGCAAATGCTAGGCGGTAAGATGGGTGATACTGGAAGTGCTCCATCCAGTAGTTATGCAAAAGAAAGACCTGAAATCTCTAATTCTGCAAGCTCTAGCTTGGGACAAATGGACGACGATATCCCTTTCTAAATCCTGATAATTAAAATTTTTTAAAACTTAAAGGCTTTGCAACTGAAGTAATTCGAAATAGAGTTACTGTCTTGCAAGCCTTTTGTTCTCTGGCCAAGCGATATTAAAATCTGTTCTCATTGGATTAATATCCAAGCCACCTCTTCTTGTATATCTTGCGTATACCAATAGTTTTATGGGTTTACACTCGGACTTTATATCGCAAAAAATCTTCTCTACGCAATGCTCATGAAATTCTTGATGGTTTCTGTAAGAAATGAGATATCGAAGAAGGCTTTCTTGATTAATAGTTGGACCAGTATATGAAATAGTGATGGTTGCCCAATCTGGTTGTCCTGTAACAGGACAGTTACTCTTTAGTAAGTTGGAATAGAGAGTTTCCTCAATAGGACCATTTTCAAAATCAGCTTTTAACCACGATGAGTTTGGGATGTCTTGAGGATTGATTTCAATATCAAGACGATCTAAACATAGACCTTTGGGATCTACAAGCTTTAACTCAGACCATGTCATAGGATCAAAAAGTAAGACATTTAGCTGACTTTTTAGACAAAGTGACAAATCTTCAACTATGCGTTTTTTGACCTCATCTGCATTAGAAAAACGCTCATTATTAAAACTATTTAAATAAAGCTTAAGAGATTTTGATTCAATAATATTAGGCGAGTTAGAGGGAATTTCTATTTGAGCAATTGCAACTTCGGGTTTCCCTTTTAGGTTGAGCCAAGATAATTCATAAGCATTCCAAATATCAACCCCCATAAACGGTAATGTTTTCTGGTAGTTTAGCAAGTCCCTGTGGGTGCTTCTTGCTATAGGAAAGAGTAAATAAGGACTGTAACTATCAGGGTTAGGACTTGTTTTACCAAGTGGAGCACCTGCAATATCACTAGGGTTTTTATTAATCATTTTCGATAGATGGATTATTGGTGATTCCAGAAATAACTTGACCAGTTGGAGCCACTTCAGCAGCAGATTCGCAATGACCAGTTTGATCGTCGAAGAAGAAGTCTGGAGCAAACTCTCTTAAAAAGTCACTTTTTTTAAGTCCGCCTAAAAACATGGCTTCATCAATATCTATACCCCAACTCATGAGAGTTCGTATTGCTCTTTCATGTGCAGGCGCAGACCTAGCAGTAACTAACGCAGTTCTAATTCTCATAATGGAATCAGGATTTGAATTTTGAAGTTGATGCAATGCTTCTAGAAGCGGTTTAAATGGCCCTGGAGGGAGTGGAGTTTTAGCAAGGTGGGCTTCATGCTTAACAAAAGCATCTAGACCCTTTGATTGAAAAATTCTTTCTGATTCATCTGAAAATAAAACAGCATCTCCATCGAATGCAATTCGAATTTCATGTGGGTTGGAGCGGGCGATTTTTACAGATTGTGGATAAACCAATGCTGCAGGAAATCCTGCAAGAATCGTTTCTCTGACGTCATTTTCATTGGCTGAAAGAAATAAATTTGCGTGTAAGGGCCTTAAATAATGATGTGGTGGTCTACCTCGGGTGAAGACACCCCGTTCAAGCTTCAGACCAGCATGCTCTGCAGATCGAAACACCCTTAAGCCACTGACTGGATCGTTTCTTGAAAGTATGACTACTTCAACTCTTGATTGCTCTGGATTATTAAACTTTAATAATTTTTCTACTAAGGGAAATGCGACTCCAGCTTTTGCAGGAATAGCTAATCTCTCTTGTTGGATACGCATGTAAGCGCTGTCATTAGTTGATTCAAAAAGATGATTCTCCTCTTCAAAATCAAACAATGCTCTAGAGGAAATAGCGACAACTAATTTTCCGGAGAGAGAAAAGCTCATTTTTATTTCAAAAAGAGTTGATATGCAGGGTGTTTACTTTCATCCCAATAACGATAACCTGTTTCTTTCAGAAATTCGTTGAACTCTTTTTTATTTTTTGGGGGTACTTGTAAGCCTACTAAAATCTTTCCATAATCCGCGCCATGGTTTCGGTAATGAAATAAACTAATGTTCCAATTTGGGGACATTGCGTTAAGGAAATTCATTAAAGCGCCAGGACGTTCTGGAAATTCAAATCGATATAACAATTCATTATTTGCTAAAGTTGATCTTCCGCCAACCATGTGTCGCAAATGTGACTTAGCTAATTCGTCTGTAGTTAAATCAATAGTGTCAAATCCAGATTTAATAAATTCTTTTGCAATAGTTGTACTATCGCCTTTTTGTTGGGTAGATATACCTATGAAAATATTTGCTTTATTTGTATCTGAAATACGATAAATAAATTCCGTAACATTTCGAGTACCGATTAATGAGCAAATTCTTCTAAAAGAACCTCTTTCCTCAGGTATCGTAACTGCAAAAACGGCCTCTTTAGACTCTCCAACATCTGCTCGCTCGGCCACAAACCTTAGTCTACTAAAGTTCATATTTGCGCCACATGCAACACTTACAAAAGTCTTATCGACACATTTGTGACGGGCGATGTATGACTTCATACCAGCAACTGAAAGAGCGCCTGCAGGTTCTAAGATACTTCTTGTATCCGTAAAAACATCATTAATAGCAGCACAAATTGCATCTGTATCCACCGTAATAATTTCGTCAACAACCTCTTGGCAAATCTTAAAAGTTTCTTTTCCGACTAGTTTTACAGCTGTTCCATCTGAAAAAAGACCAACGTCTTTTAATTCAACTCTTTTCCCAGCTTTTAATGAGCGGTTCATGGCATCTGAATCTACTGTTTGCACACCGATAATTTTTATTTCAGGTCGAATAGCTTTGATATATGAACCAATTCCTGCAATTAAACCACCCCCACCAATAGCTACAAATATAGCCTCAATAGGGCCTTGCTGTTGGCGCAAAATCTCCATAGCGATAGTCCCTTGACCAGCAATCACCTCTGGGTCATCGAATGGATGAACAAATGTTAGTTGATGTTTTGCTTTTAGTTCGAGGGCATGGTCATAAGCATCGTTATACGATTCCCCATGCAATACAACCTTGACCCATTTACCCCCTCGATCTTTGACAGCATCAATTTTGACCTGAGGCGTTGTTGTTGGCATGACGATGGTAGCTATACAGCCTAACTTGGCAGCTCCCATTGCAACACCTTGAGCATGATTACCAGCAGACGCTGCAATAACACCTTTGGCAAGTTGCGATTTGCTCAAGTGTGCCATTTTGTTATAAGCACCTCTTAGCTTAAAAGAGAAAACAGGTTGGTTATCTTCTCTTTTAAGCAAGATATTGTTTTTTAGGCGTGTTGAAAGGTGTTGAGCGCGCTCAAGTTCTGTTTCGCGCGCAACATCGTACACCTTAGCGTTTAATATTTTTCGTAAATAGTCGTTTTTCATAGACAGAAGATTATCATAGAGCGACTAGAATACCTTATGGAATCATCAATTCAAGCTTTTTTACAAGCTATTTCTATACCATGGGTTGGCCTATCCTCAGTAGGGGTAATGGCATTTTTAGCAGCGACATTAATACCAGTTAGTTCGGAGGCTGTGTTTTATTTATATTTACAAAAATTCCCTGAAAATCTGTGGATCTTAATTTTTGTAGCTAGTTTGGGCAATACTTTAGGTGGCATATTAAATTGGTATCTTGGTTTTTTAGCAAAAAAAGCAAGTCAGACTTTAGCGAAAACAAAAGAAATAGGGGTATTTAGCCAAAATTTACGCAAATTAGGGCCAAAAAGCTTACTTTTTTCATGGATTCCTATTATTGGCGACCCCTTAACAATTTATGCAGGTTGGGCACAATATTCCTTTGTATCATGCTGTGTTTATATGGCAATTGGGAAAACTTTAAGGTACTTATTTATCGCTTACATTTTTAGTCTCGCTAATAAGTTGCCAATTTTTTGAACTTTAGCAAAGAGATAAAAATGCTAAGACTGGAAAATTGGCAAAGAATTGCACCCTCAATTAGAATAGTCTTTTAGGTAAAAACACTATGAATGCCCCAATTTACTTTGATCCACCCCAGAATTTAATGAATCAAGCTCTTAGATTAAGAGAGATTCCCTACAACTACACATCTTTTTCTGATCGTGAGATTGTTATTCGCATTTTAGGCCCAAAAGCTTGGGATGCTTTAGACAGTCTTAGAAGTCAAAGAAAAACAGGTCGATCTGCAAGAATGTTGTACGAGGTTTTGGGAGATATTTGGGTTGTTAATAGAAATCCATATTTGCAAGATGACTTGCTTGATAATCCAAAGCGTCTTAAATCGCTAATTGATGCCTTAAACCATCGTTTGCTTGAGGTAGAAAAAAGAATTACGCAAAACCTTGAAGACCAGGTATCTTATTTGGTAAGTGCTGCTCGTAAGGCAGTTAAAGATTTTGCAGAAGATTTTGATAAAGCAAAAGCGTTGCGCATTAAAGCACGAAGAGTGCTTGGAAAAATTACTGCACAGGACAACATTGGGTTTGATGGATTTGTTCGAGTTTCCCACGTTACTGATGCAACGGATTGGCGTGTTGAATACCCATTTGTGGTGATCACTCCTGATACAGAGCTTGAAATCCCTGGCATTGTTAAAGCTTGTATAGAACTTGGTTTAACCATTATTCCGCGTGGAGGTGGAACTGGATATACAGGTGGAGCAATTCCACTTACACCAATGTCAGCTGTTATTAATACAGAAAAATTAGAAAAAATGGCTCCAGTAGAATTTGCAAAAATTCCTGGCAACGAAAAAGAAGTTGGAACCGTTTTTACTGAGGCTGGTGTGGTTACAAAGAGGGTTTCTGATGCCGCAGATAAAAGTGGATTAGTTTTTGCCGTTGACCCCACCTCTTTAGAGGCAAGCTGTATTGGCGGAAACATAGCAATGAACGCCGGTGGTAAAAAAGCCGTGTTGTGGGGAACTGCTCTTGATAATCTTCTCTGGTGGAGAATGGTTGACACCAATGGTGACTGGCTAGAAATTTTGAGGCTTGACCACAATTTAAGCAAAATTCATGATGCGCCTGTAGCAACGTTTGAGTTAACTTGGTCAGATGGTAATCAAGCTCCTGGAACCAAAATTCTTCGTAAAGAAATACTTGCTATTGAAGGTAAGCGCTTTCGTAAGGTTGGACTAGGAAAAGACGTTACTGACAAATTTTTATCAGGGCTTCCTGGAGTTCAAAAAGAAGGATGTGATGGATTAATTACGAGTGCGAAATGGGTACTTCATAGAATGCCTAAGGAAGTTCGTACAGTATGTTTAGAGTTTTTTGGTCAAGCACGAGATGCCATCCCAAGCATTGTTGAGGTAAAAAATTATCTTGATGAGCAGACTAAAAAAGGCGGGGCAATATTAGCCGGACTAGAACATTTAGATGAAAAATATTTAAAAGCTGTTGACTACTCTACAAAATCTAAACGCAATGTTCTACCCAAGATGGTCTTGATTGGAGATATTGTCGGGGATGATGCTGACGTTGTAGCTGCTGCCGCAAGTGAAGTTATACGTATTGCAAACAACAGAGTTGGTGAAGGCTTTATTGCTGTTAGTCCTGAAGCAAGAAAAAAGTTTTGGCTTGATCGTGCCAGAACTGCTGCTATTTCTAGACATACTAATGCTTTTAAAATTAACGAAGATGTTGTTATCCCGCTTCCAAGAATGGGAGAGTATACCGATGGTATCGAGAAAATAAACATTGAACTATCTATTAAAAATAAACTCCTATTGCTTAACGCACTTGAAAACTATTTTGATAGAGGGCAATTAGTTCTTGGTAAGTCTGATGATGCTTCAGAAATTCCTTCTGCTGAAATTTTAGAAGACAGAGTTACGCAAGCGACTCAAATGATAAAAGAGGTTCGTGCAAAATGGCAGACCTATTCAGATAATTTAGATGAATATTTTTCACGATTACAAGATAGAAGCATAAGAGTATCTTGGAAAATAGAAGTTAGAGAGCCACTTAAACAAATTTTTATGGGTGCAGCGTTTGCTCCAATTTTGTCAGAGTGCATTGACATTCATAAAAAGATTTTAAGAAAACGCGTATTTGTGGCTTTGCATATGCACGCTGGCGATGGTAATGTTCACACCAATCTACCCGTTAATTCAGATGACTATGAAATGATGCAAGAAGCACATGAAGTTGTCGGAAGAATTATGGTCTTAGCTAGGTCTCTTGATGGGGTTATTTCAGGTGAGCATGGTATTGGGATTACTAAGCTTGAATATTTAACTGATGATGAATTAAAAGAGTTCCGTGCATATAAATTAAAAATTGATCCTGATGGTCGATTTAATAAAGGCAAATTAATGCCTGGCGGAGATTTAAATAAAGCTTATACACCTAGCTTTGGTTTGATGGGGCATGAGTCATTAATCATGCAACAAAGTGATATTGGTGCGATTTCTGAAAGTATTAAAGATTGCTTACGATGCGGTAAATGTAAGCCAGTATGTGCGACCCATGTTCCAAGAGCTAATTTACATTACAGCCCAAGAAATAAAATACTCGCAACGTCACTACTGATTGAAGCATTTCTCTACGAAGAACAAACAAGGAGAGGTATTTCAATTAAGCATTGGGAAGAATTTGACGATGTTGCGGCACACTGTACGGTTTGCCACAAGTGTTTAACGCCTTGTCCAGTCAAAATTGATTTTGGTGATGTTACGATGAATATGCGTAATTTATTACGCAAAATGGGCCAGAAGAAATTTAATATCGGTGCAAGTGCGGCCATGTTCTTTTTGAACGCATCTAATCCTGAAACCATTAAGTTGGCCAGAACATTGATGATAGATTGGGGCTATAAGGCTCAACGTTTAGGTCATGATTTATTCAAGTCCTTTGCAAAAAAACAAACTAAAGCACCTAAGCTCACTCTGGGGAAACCTGTAATTCAGGAGCAAGTAATACACTTCATTAATAAAAAAATGCCAGGGAATTTGCCAAAGAAAACAGCAAGAGCGCTCTTGGACATAGAAGATTCTGAAATTGTTCCAATTATCAGAAATCCTAAAACCACTACTGTGGATTCAGAGGCGGTATTTTATTTCCCAGGTTGTGGTTCAGAGAGATTATTCTCTCAAGTCGGTCTTGCAACTCAGGCTATGTTGTGGGAGGTAGGTGTTCAAACTGTGTTACCTCCTGGTTATCTATGTTGTGGCTATCCACAAAGAGGTTCTGGAGATTTTGACAAAGCAGAGAAAATGATTACGGATAATCGCGTCTTGTTTCATAGAGTTGCGAATACATTGAATTATTTAGACATTAAAACAGTAGTTGTATCTTGCGGCACTTGCTACGACCAATTAGCTGGGTATGATTTTGAGAGCATTTTCCCAGGATGCAGAATTATTGATATACACGAGTTTTTATTAGAAAAAAATGTTAAGTTGACTGGTGTTCAGGGAACAAGGTATATGTACCATGATCCATGCCATTCACCTATGAAACTTCAAGATCCTTTGAAAACAGTGAATCAGATTATTCAAACTGCAGATTTAACCCAAATCCAAAAGAATGATCGCTGCTGTGGTGAGTCCGGTACTCTTGCACTAACTCGCCCTGATATCTCTACTCAAATTCGTTTTAGAAAAGAAGAGGAGATGGTCAAAGGTGCAACTGCCTTGCAAGAAGGTTTTGATGGGAATGTGAAAGTATTAACCAGTTGCCCTTCATGCCTCCAAGGATTATCTCGTTATAACGACGACTCAGGCACCACAGCAGACTATATAGTTGTTGAAATGGCCCGTCATTTAATAGGTGAAAACTGGATGGCAGACTATGTTAAAAATGCTAATTCTGGTGGTATTGAAAGAGTACTCGTTTAATGAATACAACTTATGTACCGACTAATATCGTCGTTCATCAACAATCTAAAGTGTTGGAATTGACATATGAGAATGGCAATGCGTACCGTTTACCCTTTGAATTTTTAAGAGTGTTATCTCCATCTGCAGAAGTAAGGGGGCATGGTCCTGGGCAAGAAACTCTGCAAACAGGTAAAAGAAACGTAAGTATTTTAAGCATAGACCCTGTTGGGCATTACGCGATCAAGCCAACATTTACAGATGGTCACGACTCTGGTTTATTTTCTTGGGATTATCTGCATGAGTTATGCCTCAACCAAGAAGAACTTTGGCAGGAATACTTGGATAAGCTTGCTAAAGCGGGTGTCACTCGTGATACACCAATGAAATAGTCATCAAAGGAATACTATGGCAGAAACCCACTTTGGATTTGCAAAGGTTGATGAGACTCAAAAAGCTCAAAAAGTAGCGGGAGTATTTCATTCTGTTGCCAATAAATATGACATCATGAATGATGCGATGTCATTTGGACTTCATAGAATCTGGAAAATGTTCACTATCTCAATGGCGAATGTATTGCCTGGCCAAAAAGTACTTGATATTGCTGGCGGCACTGGTGATTTGGCGCTCGCTTTTTCTAAGAAAGCTGGAAAAACAGGTGAGGTTTGGTTAAGTGATATCAATTCATCGATGTTGGAAGTTGGAAGAGATCGCGTTATAGATTGCGGTTCTATCATTCCATGCGTTCAATTAGATGCTGAACAAATTCCATTTCCCAAAAATTATTTTGAGTTAGTGACAGTTTCTTTTGGGCTTAGAAATATGACTCATAAAGAGATTGCTCTTAAAGAAATGTGCAGAGTTATTAAGCCTGGTGGAAAAACGATGGTTCTTGAGTTTTCCCAACCTATTGAGCTTATAAAACCCATTTACGATATATATTCATTTAAAGTTTTACCTTGGTTGGGTCAAAAAATTGCTGGTGATGCTGATAGTTATAAATACCTTGCTGAGTCAATTCGTATGCATCCAGATCAAGAGACTTTAAAACAAATGATGTTAGATGCTGGTTTTGATCAAGTTGAGGTTCACCGCTTAACTGGCGGAATTGTTGCCTTGCATATAGGTTACAAATATTAGTTATGGCCACATTATTTATTCCATTAATAGTTCTTCGTGCGATTAATCATTTAATTGAACAAGAAAAATGGGCTAGAGATTTACTACTTCGGCATGATCATAAAATCGTAGCCGTTGAATTACCTTTTGGTAGTTTTCGCCTATTGATACAAGATGGACTTTTGCAAGATGCAAAACAGGAAGATATAGAGAGTTCAGTTTCGCTAGAAATTTCTCAGGAAGCTTTTTGGGCTTTTGTGAAAGACGGCAAAGGTGCCGCTATGAAATTTGTTCGAATATCCGGTGATGTTGACTTGGCAGCTGATTTAAATCGATTATTTGCTGAATTAAGGTGGGAGGCTGAGGAAGACCTTTCTAAATTAATAGGTGATGCACCTTCTAGAAGAATAATTGTTGAATCAAAAAAAGTATTTACACAAGCCAATAATGCTGTTGAAGATTTAAAAAGTGGAGTGAGAGATTTTTTTGTAAACGAGAGAAATATTCTTTTGGGAGCAAATCAATTTAATGACTTTAAATCAGAAATTAGGCTTTTAAGAGATCAGCTTGATCGAGCCGAAAAGAAATTAAATCATATAGAACAACGAATAAACAATAAAGAAACACAATAAGATGATTCAAAAATTAAATCGTATTTTGCGTATTGTTTATATTCTTTGGCGTTATGATCTTTTTGGTCTTTTGCGCGGGGCTATCAAATCAGGCCCCTTATATTTCATCTTATTACCATTATCGTGGTTATCTCCTTCTAAAAATTTAGCTAGAGGGCAACGGATTCGTTTGGCTTTGGAGGCCTTAGGGCCAGTATTTATAAAATTTGGGCAAGTTCTATCTACTCGAAGAGATTTGTTGCCCGAGGATATTGCAGATGAATTAGCGAAATTACAAGACGATGTCCCACCCTTTTCCAATGAACTATCCAAAGAAATAATTGAAAAGGCTTTAGGAGTTCCTCTTAACGAAATTTTTAAATCTTTTGACCCAACCCCAATTGCAAGTGCGTCAATAGCTCAAGTTCATTTTGGAGTGCTCAAGGGAAATGAAAAATATCCCGAATGGGAAGGCAAGCATGTTGCAATCAAGGTATTACGTCCAAATATCTTAGGGGTAATAGAAAGTGATTTAGCTTTAATGCATAGCCTTGCAGGTTTAATTGAGAAATTTTCTTATGATGGAAAAAGATTAAAGCCTAAAGAGGTTGTTGCCGGTTTTGATACAACGATACATGATGAATTAGATTTGCTACGCGAAGCTGCAAACTGTAGTCAGCTAAGACGTAATTTCGAAGGCTCAAACAAAATAATGATCCCAGAGATATATTGGGATTTATGCCATGTCAATGTCATGGTAATGGAGCGTATGTACGGCATTTCAATTGCTCGACTAGACGACTTGAAAGCCGCAGGTGTTGATTTAAAAATGTTGGCCGTAGATGGTGTTGAAGTGTTCTTTACACAAGCTTTTTCGCATGGATTTTTTCATGCGGATATGCATCCTGGGAACATCATGGTCAGTCTTGAACCTGCCACTTTTGGAAGGCTTATTTCTTTAGATTTCGGAATAGTAGGAACACTTTCAGAAGTAGATAAAAATTATTTAGTACAAAATTTTCTGGCTTTTTTTAATCGTGATTATCACCGAGTAGCTGCATTACATATTGAATCTGGATGGGTTCCGCCTGAAACGAAGGTTGAAGAATTGGAAGGAGCTGTAAGAGCTGTTTGTGAGCCTTATTTTGATCGTCCTTTAAAAGAAATTTCATTAGGCATTGTTTTGATGAGATTATTTCAAACTTCAAGAAGATTTAAAGTTGAAATTCAACCACAGCTAACACTTTTACAAAAAACTTTATTAAATGTTGAAGGTCTTGGAAGACAGTTAGATCCAGATCTTGATTTATGGAAAACAGTTAAACCTATTATGCAAACCTGGATGAATCAGCAGGTTGGGTTTAGAGGTTTTTGGGATAAATTAAAGGCTGAAGCACCTCAGTGGGCGCAAAAGTTGCCTACCATCCCAAGACTATTGACCAGTTATTTAGAAATGGAAGTTCATTCTAAAAATCAAAATCAATTAGATGAAATTAAAAATCTCATTAAAAGTAATAACAAACACAAATGTAATATTACTTTTGCTAACATATTTATTTTAGGCCTTCTAGTTGGAGGCGCAGGGGTGTACTTCTATTTAAAACACTAGGTTAATCATGCTTCTATGGTTTGTTATTCTCTATTGGATTATTTCTGTTGCTATTGGGTTGTTAGCATCTCTTAAAGTAAAAAACGCTACAGACTTTGCGGCAGCTGGACATGCACTACCAATGTATGTTGTAACAGCAACAGTGTTTGCGACATGGTTTGGAGCAGAAGCAGTTCTTGGAGCTCCCGCTACATTTTTACAAGAGGGTTTAGCAGGAGTTGTTGCAGATCCTTTCGGCTCATCAATGTGTCTAATTTTAGTTGGCCTCTTTTTTGCAAAGCCACTTTATCAAGCCAAGTATTTAACGATTGGTGATTTTTATAAAGACAAGTACGGGCGCACAGTTGAAGTTTTGATTACTTTATGTATAGCTGCATCATATTTGGGTTGGGTTTCTGCTCAAATTATGGCCTTAGGCTTAGTTTTTAATGTTGTTTCCAGCGGTGAAATTTCTCGCGACGTGGGTATGTTAATTGGATCAGGGAGTGTTTTGATATACACACTCTTTGGTGGCATGTGGGCAGTTGCAGTAACTGACTTTTTACAAATGATTATTATTGTCATCGGCATGTTGTTTATCGGTTACGAAGTCAGTGATTTAGCGGGAGGAGTTGGGGCTGTAGTTAGTCATGCAAATAATGCAGGCTTATTTAATTTTTTCCCTAAGGCTAATTTTGCCGACATCATCACTTTTATATCAGCACTTTGTACTATGATGCTAGGATCTATTCCTCAACAAGATGTTTTCCAGAGAGTCACATCATCTAAAACTGTTCAAATTGCTCAAAGAGCAGCAATTCTAGGAGGGGTTTTATATTTTTGTTTTGCATTTATTCCAATGATGCTGGCTTATTCAGCTAATTTATTAGAGCCAGAAATGGTTAAAGCTGAATTGAACGGTGATTCTCAATTAATTCTTCCACAATTAATTCTTAACCACACACCTTTAATTGCACAAATCATCTTTTTTGGAGCACTTTTATCTGCCATTAAAAGTTGTGCAAGCGCGACCTTGTTAGCCCCTTCCGTTTCTTTTTCGGAGAACATTATTAAAGGATTTTTTAAAGAACTTACATCTTCGCAGTATTTATTAATCATGCGAGTAACCACCCTAGTTTTTACTGTATTAGTAACTATTATTGCTATGAATTCTCAATTATCCATTTTTAAAATGGTTGAAAGTGCCTATAAAGTGACTTTAGTTGCAGCATTTGTGCCTTTATTATGTGGAGTTTATTGGTCTAGGGCAAACCCAATTGGGGGTCTTTTATCAGTAACTTTTGGCCTAGTTTCATGGCTTTTAACTGAAGCTGTTTTACCAGATGAAATGATTCCTCCTCAAATGGTTGGTCTAGCCTTCAGCTTTTTTGGCATGTTTGTTGGATCTGTTCTAATACCTCAAGAAATCGTTAAAGAGAGTAATGAAGTTTCTGAAACTGTATTTTAGAAACTCTTTTACTTAAAAAAGATGGATAATGTTCCTTTAGACGTGTAGAGGAATATGAAAAAGTACTTTTTAGCAGGTATCTTAGTTTGGGCACCTTTGGCAATTACCATCTGGGTAATTACTTGGGCTATGGGTATTTTAGATGGTGTTTTTGGGTCTGTGATGCATATATTAATCACAGTTTTGCCATCAAATCTCACAGAAAGCCTTACTCATTTTAGAGAAACGCCTTTTGTTGGTGTATTAATTGTTATCTTCGCAATTATCCTAACTGGTATGTTTGCAATTACGATCGCAGGTAGGTGGCTATTTAGGATGTGGGAAAAGGTATTACAACGTATTCCTATTGTTCGATCAATATATTCGAGTGTTAAGCAAGTTTCAGATACGCTTTTATCAAGCAGTGGGGATGCATTTAAAAAAGCAGTTTTAATTCGATATCCGCATGCTAATTCTTGGACAATCGCTTTTCAAACTGGAACTCCAATGAGAGAAGTTGCTGAGAAGTTAGGTACTCCCCACATACATGTTTTTGTTCCCACTACGCCTAATCCGACATCTGGTTTTTTCATGATAGTCCCTAAGGATAGTGTGATTGAATTAACCATTTCCGTTGAAGAAGCTCTAAAACATATTGTTTCGATGGGAACTGTTCCACCTGTAGGCCAAGAGCCAAAAAATTAATTTAAGAGGTTTAAGTATGTCATTGCGTAGTCATGTTGCTGGTTTGTTAACTGAAGATTTAATTGGTCAAGAAGTTCATATTGCTGGATGGGTAAACCGTCGTCGTGATCACGGTGGAGTCATTTTTATTGACTTACGTGATAGCCATGGTTTTGTTCAAATAGTTTGCGATCCAGATCAAGAAGAAGTTTTTTCAAAAGCAGAAAATGTCAGAAATGAATACTGTATTCAAGTTATTGGAATCGTGAGAGCAAGACCTGCTGGCACTGAAAACAATGATTTAACAACTGGAAAAATTGAAATCCTTTGTAAAAAATTAAATATTTTAAATAGTTCAGTTACACCACCTTTCCAATTGGATGATGAAAACCTATCTGAAACCACTCGTTTGACACATCGAGTTCTTGATTTACGTCGTCCACAAATGCAAAAGAACTTAAGATTACGTTATAACGTTGCAATGGAGTCAAGAAGATATCTTGATGAAGCTGGCTTTATCGATATAGAAACTCCAATGCTTACTAAAAGTACTCCTGAAGGAGCTAGGGATTATTTAGTACCCTCTA
>DAIQPR010000180.1:0-4542 GCA_036787315.1 Polynucleobacter sp.
AGATTCTTGTTTCAATTTATTTACCAAGCGATGCAATTAAATTTTCAGCTCCTTGTTGAATCAGAATATCTGCAACAACATTACCCAAGTCAATCGATTGTTGATAATCTTTAACAACTGCGCTAGCGGAAGCATCTACAATCTTGGTACCGTCTAAATTCGCCACCAGTGCATTCAAATGCAATGTTGTTTGATAACTATCCCAGGTAGCATGTGCTGCAATCGGAATCTCACATGAACCACCTAATCTTCTAGAAACCTGACGTTCCGCACTAACTTGATAGGTTGCTAAAACATCTCGTAGAGGAGCTAACCACTGAGCCAACTTGGTATTCGTTGACAAAATTTCTATACCTAAGGCTCCTTGGCCAGCTGCAGGTAAAGAATCCTCTACAGAAATTTTTGACTTAATCCTGTCACTTAGCTCAAGACGAGTTAATCCAGCAGAAGCCAATATCATGGCATCAAAATCCCCACGATCCAACTTAGCTAACCTTGTATCAAGATTACCCCTAAGTGGCACAACCTCAATGTGAGGATACTTTTTCTTAACTTGTGACTCTCGTCTTAGACTAGAAGTTCCCAATTTTGATCCCTGTGGCATTTGCGCAAGAGAATCATAGCGATTGGAGACAAATGCGTCTGAAGGATCTTCTCTCTCTAAAATGGCCGTAAGATCAAATCCTTCAGGCATTTCCATAGGAACATCTTTTAAGGAATGAACCGCCAAGTCAGCTTTACCCTCTAATAGAGCAGTTTCTAGTTCTTTAATAAAAAGACCTTTACCCCCTATTTTGGATAAACTTTTATCTAATATTTGATCACCTTTTGTGGTCATTCCGAGGATGGAAATATCACAATGTGGATATAATCCTTGTAACAGCGCTTGAACGTGTTTTGCTTGCCACATTGCAAGCCTACTTTCACGAGAAGCAATGACTAACCTATCTGGGGGCGTTAAACTTATATTCATGTCATCATCCAATAATTCTCTTAATAATAAATCACAAGCGTGGTCTGCTCGCTTTTCTGAACCAGTTTCAGAGCTCGTCCAAAGATATACAGCCTCCATCGGTTTCGACTACCGTATGGCATTTGTAGACATCCAAGGCTCTCTAGCTCATGCACAAATGCTCAGCGAGCAAAAAATCATTAGTACTGAAGACTTTAAACAGATTTCTTCAGGCTTACAACAAATTCTTGAGGAAATTCAACAAAATCATTTTACTTGGCAATTAGCTCTCGAAGATGTTCATCTTAATATAGAAGCACGACTCACCCAACTTATTGGAGATGCAGGAAAGCGTTTACATACCGCAAGATCTAGAAATGACCAAGTTGCGACCGATATTCGCTTGTGGCTAAGAGATTGCATAGACCAAGCAATACTAGAGCTACAACATCTTCGCTTAGGTTTCTGTGAGCTAGCTAAGAAAAATGCTCACATCATCATGCCTGGCTTTACACATCTGCAAGTTGCTCAACCGATTACGGTGGGTCACCACCTCATGGCATATGTAGAAATGCTTGGAAGAGATGTAACAAGGCTTAAGGATTGTAGAAAAAGGATGAACTACCTACCGCTTGGTTCTGCAGCGCTAGCTGGAACAAGCTATCCTATAAATCGTTTAAGAGTTGCAGAACTCCTTCAATTTGATGGAGTTTGCGAGAACTCTTTAGACGCTGTGTCTGATAGAGATTTTGCAATCGAATTTTGTGCTTGCGCCAGCCTAGTGATGACACATATTTCACGCTTCTCTGAAGAGCTAGTCATCTGGATGAGCCCACAGTTTGGATTTATTCAATTACCAGATCGCTTTTGCACAGGCAGTTCAATCATGCCTCAAAAGAAGAATCCAGATGTTCCAGAACTTGCTAGAGGCAAAACAGGGCGTGTTAATGGCAATTTAGTCAGCTTACTAACCTTGATGAAGGGGCAAGCGCTGGCCTATAACAAAGATAACCAAGAGGATAAAGAGCCTTTATTTGATTCTGCAGATACCCTGATAGATACCCTACGTATTTTTGCAGATATGGTTCCACATATTACGTTTAATGAACAAGCAATGCGACTTGCTGTCCAAAAAGGCTTTGCTACTGCAACAGATTTGGCTGATTATTTAGTCAAAAAAGGTATGCCTTTTAGAGACGCTCATGAGGCTGTGGCCAACGCCGTTAAAGTCTGCGTAAATAAGAATATTGATTTATCTGAACTCAGTCTTGAAGAATTAATGGCTGCATGCCATGTGACTGATTCCAGCATGATGAACAACGATGTTTTCAAAGTTCTAACACTGGAAGGTTCTATCGAGGGCCGCAATCACATTGGAGGAACTGCACCAGTTCGAGTTCTAGAAGCCATCGAAAAGGTGCAATTAAGTATTAAGAACGAATCTTAAATTAATCGTTTTTTACGCAGTCCACAAAGTAAGCTTTTCTTCCCAGGTGCTCCTCTTTAACGAGTCCGTGAATATCGGTCTCAAAGCCTGGGAATTTCTCATTAAAATCCCTTGCGAATTTCAGATACTCCACAATCCTCTTATTAAAACGCTCACCTGGTATCAATAAAGGAATTCCAGGTGGATACGGAGTAACTAACATTGCTGTTATTCGATTCTCAAGTTCATCAATGCTTACTCGCTCAATATCACGATGAGCCATCTTGGCAAATGCTTCTGAAGGTGGCATCGCAGGAATCATGTCTGACAAATACATCTCAGTAGTCATCTTCGCTACATCATGTTCTCTGTAGAAAGCATGAATCATATTAGCAATATCTTTTAAGCCCATTCTTTCGTACTGTGGGTACTTTGTAGCAAATTCCGGTAAAACACGCCAAATTGGCATATTTTTATCGTAATGGTCCTTAAATTGCTGCAACTCCGCAACTAAAGTATTCCATCGACCTTTAGTTATACCAATGGTAAACATAATAAAGAAAGAGTAAAGTCCAGTTTTTTCAACAATAACTCCATGCTCTGCCAAGTATTTAGTAACAATACTTGCTGGTATTCCCTCGTGACCAAAGTTTCCTTGAATATCTATCCCAGGAGTAACAATAGTTGCTTTGATAGGATCCAACATGTTGAATCCTTCAGCTAATTTGCCAAAGTTGTGCCATGTATCGTTAGCATGGAGAATCCAGTCGTTCTGAACTCCAACACCATTATCGGCTAAATGATCTGGTCCCCAAACTTTAAACCACCAATCATGACCATATTCTTCATCTACCTTGAGCATCGCCCTCCTAAAGTCTAATGCCTCGGCAATTGACTCTTCTACAAGTGCAGTTCCGCCAGGTGGCTCCATCATTGCAGCAGCAACATCACAAGAAGCAATAATGGCATATTGTGGGCTAGTAGAGGTGTGCATTAAATATGATTCATTAAAACAAGTTGGATCTAATTTTCTTTCCTCAGAGTCCTGAACCAAAATCTGCGAGGCTTGAGATATTCCTGCCAATAACTTATGTGTTGATTGTGTAGCAAATACCAGACTCTTTTTCGGTCTTGCACGATCTTTACCAACTGCATGCATGTTTTTGTAAAAATCATGGAAAGTTGCATGTGGCAACCAAGCTTCATCAAAATGCAGTGAATCCACCTTACCATCCAACATTTCTTTAATCATCTCAACGTTATAAATGACACCGTCATAGGTGCTTTGCGTAATCGTTAGAACACGCGGCATAACATCTTTATTTTTAATAAAAGGATTATTGTTAATTTTTTTCTGAATATTGGACCATTCAAACTCCTCTTTAGGAATTGGCCCAATGATGCCAAAATTATTTCTTGTTGGCATTAAAAACACTGGAATTGCGCCCATCATCATAATGGAATGCAAAACAGATTTATGGCAGTTTCTGTCAACAATTACAACGTCCCCAGGTGCAACAGTAGAGTGCCAAACAATCTTATTTGAGGTAGAAGTACCATTGGTTACAAAGTACAGGTGATCCACTCCAAAAATACGTGCCGCATTCCTCTCACTCGCTGCTACAGGCCCTGTATGATCCAGGAGTTGTCCTAGCTCTTCAACCGCATTACATACGTCGGCTCTAAGCATGTTCTCACCAAAGAATTGGTGAAATATTTGTCCAACAGGACTTTTTAGAAATGCCACACCCCCAGAGTGTCCAGGGCAGTGCCATGAGTAGGATCCCTCAGAAGCATAGTGAATCAAAGATTTAAAAAATGGAGGTGCTAAGGAATCCAAATAGACCTTTGCTTCACGAATAATATGGCGTGCCACAAACTCAGGAGTATCTTCATTCATATGAATGAAGCCATGTAACTCACGCAAAATATCATTAGGAATGTGTCTTGAGGTTTTAGTTTCCCCATAAAGGAAAATTGGAATATCCTCATTACGCTTACGAACCGCTTTTACAAATAATCTAATTTGTTCGATGATTTTAGTCATACCCTCTGGATCAGGATCTATAAACTCTTCATCATCAATGGATAGAATAAAACATGATGCGCGCGCTGATTGCTGCGCAAAAGAAGTCAAATCTCCATAACTGGTTAACCCCAATAC
>DAIQPR010000181.1:0-4540 GCA_036787315.1 Polynucleobacter sp.
AAAATTCTTTAAACAATATAAATTATTGGTAAAAATTTCATATTGGTAAAACTACTTACACAAATTTGTAATAAATGTAGGTCGTGCAATTAATTATTGATTCAATTAGGTGCAGAAAATATTATTTGTTTTAGTCGCTTAGAGTAACCTAGCATTATTAATAATTTTGTTTGCCCATTCGTTTAAGGATCTCAATGAATACTCTTAAAATAATTGTAAAAGATGCTTTGAAGCTTTTATTAGTGATTTATGGTAGTTTTGTTGTTTCACTATCTTACGCAGAAGATTTAGCTTCATATCCAAATAAGCCGATTCGCTTGATAGTTGGATTTGCAGCTGGTGGAATTTCTGATGTTTTAGGAAGAGCTTTAGCTTCTAAATTATCGAATATAACTGGTCAAGGAGTGATTGTTGAAAATAAGCCAGGTGCAGGAACAACAATTGCAGCTGAGTATGTTGCCAAGTCTAATCCTGATGGATATACATTATTTTTACAAGATATGACGACGCACGCCATCAACGTTGGTTTGTATAAGAGCTTGCCCTATGATGCGATCAAAGATTTCACTCCCATCACATTAGTAGCATCAACACCTTTGATGTTAGTTGTAAATCCTAACTTAAAAGTAAGTACCTTAAAAGAATTTATTCCATATGCAAAATCAAAGGCAGATTCTTTGGCTTATGCGTCATCTGGAAATGGCACAGTACCTCACTTAGCCGCTGAAACATTCAATAAAATGCTTGGAATAAATCCAGTGCATGTTCCTTTCAAAGGAAGCTCACCAGCGACGCAAGCTGTTCTTGCAGGGGATGTGGGTTTTACTTTTTCATCCATGCCTCCAGCATTAAGCTTAGTTCAGAGTAAAAAACTGATTGCTTTAGGTGTCACCACTAAAAAGAGAGTTGGTGCGGTTCCAGATGTTCCTACTGTCTCTGAAGCTGGATTGCCAGGTTATGAATTTGTTTTATATAGTGGCATATTGGGGCCAAAAGGGATGTCACCTGAGCTTGTAAAAAAGATCAACCAATTATTCGCTGAGGTTGTTAAAAGTCCTGAAATGACACAGGTTTACGCCTCTATTGGAGCTGATCCATTGGTAAATTCTCCAGCAGAATTCACAGCGCATATGAATCAAGAATTAGTTAAAATGGTTCAAGCTGTTAAAACTGCAGGCGCACACATAGACTAAGAAAAAATGACAAACTTACTTCCTAAGCATCAACGATACGATTACATTCCTCTAACAGAAAGAAAAGACTACAGTTGGCCTGATGGTAAGCGTCTTGCATTTGTAATCACTACAAATGTTGAGTGTTTTGCCTTTGGTGCTGGATTGGGTCATGACCCAGCTAAAACTGGTGAACCACAAACACATCGGAATTACTCTTGGCGTGATTATGGGAATCGAATTGGTATTTGGCGATTCTTTGAATTGTTTGAAGAGTTAAATTTGCCTGCGGGTCATAACGTTAATAGTCTTCTTTACGAATATGCACCTCAAGTAATGGAAGCAATTCGTAAACGTGGCGATGAGTTTGTTGCGCATGGTAGAACCAATGCAGAAAATCTCAGAGGAATGTGGGAAGCTGATGAAAAAAGGCTGATTCAAGAGGTGGTTGATACTTTCGTAAAACATGAAGGCGTGCCTCCCATGGGTTGGATGGGCGCTGGTGCATATGAAACATCACACACACCTGACTTGCTTAAAGAGGCTGGATTTAAATATTTAATGGATTGGCCAATGGATGATCAGCCAATTTGGATGAGGACTAGAAGTGGTCCAATATTATCGATTCCTTACCCAGTAGAGTTGAATGACTCTCAAGTGATTATTCATCGCAAACAAGATGGTAAAGATTTTTGTGACATGATTGTTGATCAGTTTGATGAAATGATTGATCAATGTGTTCGACATCCGCTGGTGATGAATGTTTCGATTCATCCATACGTCTTTGGACAACCTTTCCGCTTACGTAATTTGAGGTTAGCTTTAAAGCATTGCTTAGAGCACCCACATGCAGATCGAGTATGGAAAGCAAGGCCTATGGACGTTGCAAACTATTGCTTATCTTTGCCGCCAGGAATTATTCCAGGAAGTTAAGTTTTTATTGAGTCATCAAAATAGATTGATCTGAATGCATAATATGGCTTTCTAGTTAAGTGCATAAGCCTTATCAAAACTTTTGGGAACTTTAAAAATGAAAAAAATTCGTATTTGGGATTTGCCTACTCGAGTATTTCATTGGTTATTTGCTTTAGCTGTATTGGGGGCAATCACTACAGATTTTTTAGGTGAAATTGAGTGGCATAGTTACTGTGGATACACAGCTTTGGTATTGGTGATTTTTCGGATTATTTGGGGATTTGTCGGGCCCCTTCACGCTAGATTTAGTTCTTTTGTGCCATCGTTTTCAAAACTTAAGACATTTTTAAAAGATAAGAAAAGCGACCAGTTAGGGCACAACCCTCTTGGTGCTTTATCTGTATTGGCAATGCTCGTGATTGTTCTTGTTCAGGCAGCTTCTGGCTTGTTTGCTGATGACGAAATCAGTTTTCAAGGTCCTCTAGCTAAATTTGTCTCAGAAAATACAGTTAAATTGATGTCACAGTTACATGAGGCGAATCATTTGTTGGTGTATGGAATTGTTGCACTGCATCTTATCGCTATTTTTTATTATCAGAGAATCAAGAAAGAAAACATTCTTGGACCAATGATTCATGGTGATAAGGATGTTGAGGAGCTACAAAATACTTCGCCAGTAGAGCAAATCAAATCATCTGTTGATAATTTAAAGATTCGCTTACTGGCAGTCATCATATTGATAGTGCTAGGAGTTTTATTCAAGCACTATGTTATTAGATAATTACTTCTTCTTAAAGTCGTCGTGACAACCTTTGCAAGCTCCACCAACTGCAGCAGTTGCTTTTTTGATGGCATCTAAATCACCAGAGTTTGCAGCAGTGTTTAAATTGGCTGTTGCTGTCATCAATTTATCTTGATTTGCTTTAAATTTTGCGCCATCTGACCAAACGGCTGGAAGTGCATCTCCACCTTCAGTTCCTGGACCAAAACCTTGCCATGGAAGGCTTGCCATTGTATTAACGATTTCTGCATTCTTGATTACGTCTTCTTTGTTATAAGGAACTTCACCTTTTGCAACCGCACCAATTCTGGCGAAATGTGTGGACATTACAGTAAAAGCAGCTTTACGGTATTTAACAGCAGCCTCAGGCTTTGCAAATTGAGCAATAGCTGTACCTGTAATAACAATGCCAGTTAATGCAAGGGCGATTAGGCCAAAGCGATTTAATTTCATATAAACATCTCCAAAGATAAATAGGGTTATTAATCAGAACAATGCAATGCTTTATATTAACAGTTTCATCCTACAATTGTTGCAGTTGATAAAAAAGGAGTTAATTAGACATGAGACTAGCAAGATTTAATGAAGGCCAAATAGGAATCGTTGTTGATGAGGACATTATCGATGTTAATGATCTTGTGACCCATGATTTAAAAGCATGGCCTATTGTGGCAATGAACCGTTTGATAGCTCACTTTGATAGTTATGCTCCGTTATTAGAAAAAGCGCTTGATCGACCAAGAATTCCTTTGTCGCACGTCAAACTTTTAACCCCTATACCTGCGAGCTCAAAGGTCATTGCATATCCCATCAATTATCATGACCATGCTACAGAAATGGGGCGTGAGGTAAAAGCGAATAATTTAGGATTCTTTTTAAAACCACCATCTTCTTTGAGTGGTGCAAGTGATCCTATCGTTCTTCCTGATTTGCCACACCGTCGAATTGATCATGAATGTGAACTGGCAATCATTATTGGGAAAAGGGGTCGTGACATACCTCGAGAAAATTGGCAAGAGTATGTTTTTGGATACTCGTGCTTAATGGACATAGTAGTAAGAGGTAAAGAGGAGCGTGTTGCACGTAAAGCATATGATACCTTTTGCCCTGTTGGCCCATGGATTATGACGGCTGATGAGTTGGGTGACCCAACGCAACTTCAAGGGCGTTTATGGGTTAATGGCGAGTTACGTCAAGATGCTAATACGAGGGATTTGATTGTAGATATTCCTGGCATGATTGAGATTGCTTCTCACATTATGACTCTTGAACCTGGGGATATTATTGCAGCAGGAACACCTGCTGGCGTTGGTCCTATAAAAGGTGGTGATCAAATTAAAATTGAATTTGAACGAATTGGTTCAATGACAGTTTCTGTGGCTCAAAGTAGTGGTGGTAAAGCTTCCATTTTTGCTTCAGCATAGATAAACATGGATATCTCACCCAAAGCCACAGAAGATCTTAAAGTTTTTAAAGAACAAATTGATCCTTTGCATTTACTTCCCTTATGGGAACGAAAGGTTAAATTAACTCCAGGCTCTGAGTGCGTCCCGGCTTTGTGGGCTTATCAAAATGTGCGACCTATGTTGGAACGCGCATGCCAATTGATTAATAAAAAAGATGCTGATCGCAGAGTTTTAGTGATGGAAAACCCATCGATGAGAGGCAGTTC
>DAIQPR010000182.1:0-4502 GCA_036787315.1 Polynucleobacter sp.
ATTTTTTAAATTATTAATATAATTGCAAGTTAATGATTTATATGTATTTTATATAAATAGCAAAAGACATTACTCAGTTAAAGCCATTAAATGATTTTTACCTCTTCCAAGAGCAGTCTGTCATACAGCTTTGAGAGTTGCATTTACAATATAGATACAAAATTAAATAACTAATTAAAACTATCAGGAGCATAAAATGATCAAATATCTCAAGCGCGGTAAGGATGTGCAAATTCGCTTAGACGACGACGCCAAAGTTCGCCAAACAGTTGAAGACATCATTAAAGATGTCGAAGTTAGAGGTGATGTGGCCGTTAGAGATTACAGTAAAAAATTTGATAATTGGGATCCATCAGATTTCAGATTGAGCCAAGCAGACATTGAAAAAGCACGCAAAGCATTATCTCCTCGCGAAATCGAAGATATTACTTTTGCTCAAAAACAAGTGCGCAATTTTGCACAAATTCAACGTGACTCCATGAAAGATGTTGAGGTTGAAACTTACCCTGGTGTTATCTTAGGTCACAAACATATTCCAGTTAATGCCGTTGGATGTTATATCCCTGGTGGTAAATATCCACTTCTAGCCTCAGCTCACATGAGTGTTCTTACAGCTAAGGTTGCTGGAGTCAAACGTGTGATTTCAACCGCTCCTCCTTTCCAAGGAGTTCCACATCCTGCAATCGTGACAGCAATGTCTATGGCAGGCGCTGATGAGATTTATGTTTTAGGTGGAGTTCAAGCTGTTGTTGCAATGGCAGTAGGTACACAAAGTATTGCTCCAGTCGATATGCTAGTTGGTCCAGGTAATATGTTTGTTGCTGAAGCTAAGCGCCAGTTATATGGTCGAGTAGGTATCGATTTATTTGCAGGTCCTACAGAAACCTTAGTCATTGCAGACGAATCTGTTGATGGTGAAATGTGTGCTGTAGATCTTCTAGGTCAAGCAGAACATGGTCCTACTTCACCAGCTATTCTTTTAACTAATAGTGAAAAACTAGCTAAAGAAACTATCGCAGAAGTTGAACGTCAATTAACCATTCTCCCTACAGCAGCAATCGCTAAACAAAGCTGGGCAGATTATGGTGAAGTTATTGTTTGTGACACTTATGAAGAAATGTTACAAAAAGCGGATGAGCTTGCGTTTGAGCATGTTCAAGTCATGACGAAGGACCCAGATTATTTCCTGAATAATATGACAAACTTTGGAGCCCTTTTCCTCGGTCCAAGAACAAACGTCAGTTTCGGTGACAAAGTTATCGGAACAAATCACACCCTACCAACAAATCGTAACGCACGTTACACCGGTGGACTCTGGGTTGGAAAATTCCTCAAAACATGTACTTACCAAAAAGTTCTCACTGATGAAGCAAGTACTACTATGGGTGAATACTGTTCACGTCTTTGCCATATGGAAAACTTTGCAGGTCATGGTGAACAAGCAAACATTCGTGTTCGTCGCTATGGTAACCGCCCTGACCTCGCTTGGTATGAACCAGTTGCAGCGAAATAATTACTATGCAAGCACCTAACTTTAGAGTAGATGGTCAGCGTGCACTGGTAACTGGAGGCAGTCGTGGCATAGGTTTTTACGCCACACTTGCCTTAGCTCAAGCAGGCGCAAAAGTTACTATGGTTGCAAGATCTCTTGAACACTTAGTGGCAGCTCAAGAAAAATTAAAATCAGCTGGATATGGCTCTGAGATTCTGCAACTCGATGTAACAGATCCTAATGCAGTTGATGAAGCTCTCACATCACTAGAACCATTCCAGATTCTTGTAAATAATGCAGGTATGAATCGTCCAAAACATCTAGTCGATGTTAAAAATGAAGATATTGACGCAGTTTTTGATCTAAATATAAAAGCAGCTTTTTATGTCACTCGTAAAGTGACACAGCAACTTTTGGCTGCAAAACTTCCTGGCTCAATTATTAATATTTCTTCTCAAATGGGAGTAGTTGGCAGTCCAAGACGAACTCTGTATTGCGCAAGTAAACATGCTTTAGAAGGAATGACGAAAGCTTTAGCATGGGAGCTTGGTGAGGCTAATATTAGAGTAAACACAATTTGTCCTACCTTTATAGAAACTGACATGACCGCCCCAATGTTTGCCGATGCTAGTTTTAGAAAATTTGTTCTTGAAAAAATTGCACTAGGCAGATTAGGTCAACAAGAAGAAGTGATGGGCGCAATTGTTTTCTTAGCTAGCCCCGCTTCTAGCTTAATGACAGGAAGCGCTTTGATGCTTGATGGAGGATGGTCCGCAGCATAAGCCACTCTCAATTTAATTTAAAGAAGATATATCAATCGATTACTACCTCCATAAAGAGTCATTATCTCTATGTAGGTAATTGAATTAAATAGCACATAGGGTTTTAAGTATGGTTATTTCCTGAAAACAATGTTACTTTAATGATAAATCTTACTAAATCATACTTTTAAGGTAAAAATGATCCAGATTAAATTAACTAGCATTAAATTATTTATTTTTTTATTAGTCACTAATTTTTTAGGGTTAATTCACATGAGTCATGCTGCTGAGCCGGTCCCTGAGAAAGTAACTTCTTATATTGTTACTTATTTTGAGGTTTACCCTTCTGACATCCAAAAAACAAAAACCCTACTAAAGGAACTTACAGAGTCTAGTCTCAAGGAAGATGGCAACTTAAGATTTGAAGTGGTTCAACGAATTGGCCAACCTGACCAATTCGCAATTTTAGAGGCGTGGCGAGATATATCTGCCATGACAAATCATCAACAATCTGCAAATGTGATTGCTCTTAAAGAGCGCCTTAATCCCCTTCTGAGAAGTAGCTATGACGAACGCCCTCACTCAGCCTTGCAAGTAGGTAATGTTAAGGTTCCACAGAATGAGATGAGGAATGCTATTTTTGCTATTACTCACGTCGATATAGTACCGACCGTTAAAGATCAAGGTATTGCTTTAGTTAAAGATATCGCCACAATCAGCCCAAAAGATCAAGGTAATATTCGATTTGAGGCTTTAACTCAGATTAGTCGTCCTAACCATATGACAATTGTTGAAATTTGGGTAAACCAAGATGCTATTAATCATCATGCGTCACAAAAACATAAAAAGGACTTTAGAGTAACCCTCACTCCTATGAGCGGCAGTCTTTATGATGAACGATTCTATAAGCTGATAGATTAGAACTACTTTTCATCATTGGTCGCAAGTTCAAAACCGAAGTTTTGACACAACAGATAATCTTATCCACCTCATTACAGCAAGAGTTTTCGTTGGCGAGTGGGTCAAGCATTACAACCATGTCAGGCCTAATAGCTCTCTAGGTTATAGACCACCAGCACCACAAATCCAAGTACCAAAGATCATCCACCATCAACACACCATGATCAAATGATATGATATAAATACATACTTTAACCAAGGTACTAAATCACCATCAGTTCAGGATAAATTTTTGCAACTCTTAAATTTATTTTCAAACCCAAATTCTTTTGTTAACCATAGGTATTTCTAAAGTTAATCCCATTGAAAATATATTTAAAAAATTAATTCATAAAGTTGTTTAGTATTTGTTATAAACACAATTATTTAAAATGCTATCGATAGATTTGTTAGAGTTAGGTAATTATTAATGTCTTGGAGTTAAAAATGACAAAATTGATCCCAAAGCAAAAAATGCTTATTAATGGCCAATGGGTTGATGGTATAGACGGTAACTGGATTACTGTAGAGAACCCATCTACTAAGACAATTTTTGTCCAGGTTCCTCGGGCAAATAATCATGACGTAAATGTCGCAGTCGCTGCTGCAAAGAAAGCTTCTCACACTTGGAAAAAAAGTTCCGCTGCTGATCGTGGCAAGATGCTATTTGCGATTGCAGATGGTCTAGAAGCGAATAAAGAAAAAATTGCTCGTCTGATTAGTACAGAAAATGGAAACGCTCTTCGAACACAAAGTAGAGGTGAAGCAGCTATCACTGTTGAAATATTTCGATATGTTGCAGGACTTGCTCGAGAATTAAAAGGTAAAACAGTTTATTTAAATCCTGAAAATTTAGATTACACTCGTCGTGAACCATATGGCGTTGTTGGAGCAATTGTTCCTTGGAATGCCCCACTCATGTTGGCTGCTTTAAAAATTGCTCCTGCCATTATGACTGGTAACACTATGGTCCTTAAAGCATCTGAAGAAGCGCCAATGGCTGTTTTAGAAATGGCAAGAATTTGTGCAGAAGTATTACCAGCGGGTGTTCTCAACGTTTTAACAGGTTACGGTATTGAATGTGGTGCCGCCATTGCCGAGCATCCAGATATTCCAAAAGTTTCGTTTACAGGATCAACAGCAGTTGGTAAATCTATTCTTGCAGCCGCAAGCAACCGCATTGCTTCAGTATCCCTTGAATTAGGTGGTAAAAGTGCACAAATCGTTTTGCCCGACGTAGATCATGACTATGCTGCAGATGGTGTCATTACTGCTATGCGCTTTACTCGCCAAGGGCAGTCTTGTACAGC
>DAIQPR010000183.1:0-4486 GCA_036787315.1 Polynucleobacter sp.
CTCTAATACAACGAATTTAGTGGAAATCAACAATAATCCGACGAGCATTAACGCTCTTCAAACGGCCTTTACCCTTTTTTATGAAGAGTCCAAAAAGCTAGAAGCTCAACAATCCGAGCTACAAAGCAAAATCGACCTACTAAGTACGGAGTTATCTGAATCAAATCAAAGAATTACAGCCCTAATTAAGGCGATGCCAGCGGGGGTAATCTTACTAGAAAACCAAATTGTAAAAATTTTTAATCCCTCAGCTTTGCAGTTTTTCCCATTTTTGAGTTCAGAACAATTATTTGCCATCCCTCAATATTGGAGAGAGTCGATCACACCTGGTGAATACTTTATTGAGTCAGATATACCATCAAGTCCTAATCAGACTGTACAAGTTATCAAGATCGAAGAAGACTTTAGAACTATTATTCAGATCCAAGATATTACTCAAAACATCCTTAATCTTCAAAAGACACAACAAGAGTCCCGTTTGACAGCTATGGGAAAAATGACTGCTAGCATTGCCCATCAAATTAGAACTCCCCTAGCTACTGCGCTTATTTATTCATCACATTTATGTGACCTAGATTTGGATGAGGCTACAAAAGTTAGTTTTGCACAACGCCTGCGTAAACAATTACTGGATTTAGAAAAGTTATCCAAAGAAATGTTGCAATTTGTCGCAAATCGTCCTCAAAAACTTCAGTTAATTTCCCTCAAGGACCTTGTCTTAGAAACAAAACTTGCTATTCAACCTTTATGCGATCAAAAAAGAGTTGAACTGAAAATTCAAAATTGTGATCCTAATATCAAAATCACCGCTGAAAAATTACCCTTAATGAATGCCTTCATTGCCATCTTGGAAAATGCTTTAGAAGTTTCAAATGCCAATCAAATCATTGAATTCAAAATTCGTTCAGACCATCAGCGTTGTGAAATTCAGATTGAAGATCAGGGTCCTGGGATTCCTGAAAATATTATAGATTCAATGTTTGAGCCCTTTTTCTCTACTGGCGTGAATGGATCTGGGCTAGGGCTATCTATTGCAAAAAATGCCATCGAAGCACACCGTGGGACTATCCGGGCTCACAACACAGGACATGGAGCATGCTTTACGATCACGCTACCTTGCATCATTGAATTACTATAAATGTCCTTGATTCAGTTATATTATTGCCTATGACTAAACAACCATTGAAATACCCTGTATTGCTTATAGAAGATGATGACGACCTGCGCGAGGCGATTGGAGTCACTTTACGAATGAGTTTAATTGAGTTTTATTCTCACCAAAAAGCTGAAACCGTCATTCCCATTCTTCAACCTGGGGTTCCAATGATTATTGTCACCGACTATAAACTGCCTGGAATGACTGGTATTGAATTACTTAAACGGGCTTTAGAAATTAATCCTGAGTTATCCATTATTGTGATGACTGCTTATGCTGACGTAAAGATTGCAATAGAAGCTCTTAAGTCCGGGGCCCGTGATTTTTTAATCAAACCATTTGTTCCTGAACAGCTAGTGGAGACGATTCGACGCTACCAACCAACTCCAGTTCTCGAAACTAATAGTTTTAGCAAAAAAAACGCTCCACCGAATAAAAGTTCAACTAGTATTGAAGCCCCTAGTGTAAAAGCAGAAGGGAAAAAAATTATTGCGGTTGATCCTGAAATGGTTAAAACTCTCTCGCGATGTTTAAGAGTAGCTCCCACAGCAACCTCAGTCTTGATTACTGGAGAATCCGGCGTTGGGAAAGAACTGGTTGCACGATATGTGCATGATAATTCAACGAGAGCTAGTGGCCCTTTTATAGCGCTTAACTGTGCAGCAATTCCTGAAACACTTTTAGAGTCGATTCTCTTTGGACACGAAAAAGGATCCTTTACTGGAGCATCTAAAACACAAGCAGGAAAATTCGAGCAAGCGAGTGGTGGGACACTTTTTTTAGATGAAATCGGAGAAATGCCAGCGCCTTTACAAGCCAAACTTTTAAGAGTTTTGCAAGATCAAATGGTAGAAAAGCTTGGGTCTACTGAACTTGTTCCGGTAGACGTTCGAATTGTCGCAGCGACCAATCGTAATCTTCTCCAACATGTTCAAGATGGACTCTTCCGTGAAGATCTTTATTATCGATTAGCTGTGTTTCCTGTACATATCCCTGAGTTAAGAAAACGACCTGAGGATATCTTACCCTTGGCGGAATTCTTCTTACAGCGCTACAGCAAAAATGTTCTTCGAGAAAATATGTATTTGGATGAAAGTGCAAAAGCATGTTTACTCCATTACTCCTGGCCAGGCAACGTCAGAGAATTAGAAAATACGATCCAAAGAGCTACTTTAATGACAGATGATGATCGGATTTTGGAGGAGCACCTTGAACTGACTCAAGAAGTTTCAAAACCCTTACCTACCCCACTCCCCAAAAAACTTACAAAAGAAATGAAATAAATTTTTTATATAATTGTAGTATGTTAATGATCACGGATTCATTTCTACTGGTTCACCATACGGACAATAAGAAGTGTCCTGATCCATTATTGAAAACTGATAAAACTGGATGCACAACAGTTGAGTGAAATGAAAAAAATACTACTCTTACTTTTTTGTTTCAGCTTATTGGCTTGTTCCAAAAAGAATGATTTAAATATTATCTGCGAAGGTAGTTTAGAAAAACTCTTTATCGAAAATAATAGTCTTCGCCCCGAACCGGCTGAAAACATGATTTATTTATACCGATTCGCAGATGACAAAGTATTTAAGAATCGTTACGAGTATGGATTTCCTTGTTCAGAAAATGATGATCAACATATCAAATGCATTATTGATTTGACTTTAGGTGATGGGTCCATTACCACCATTACAGTCAATAAAAAGTCTCTCTTTGTCACTGACAAAGTGATAAGGAAAAAGCCTAAGTCGCCCGACCTTCCCTATTCGGAAGTGTTTTCTGGCAAATGTAAGGCAATAAAACCTCCTTCAAATTCTAAATAGCCACTACTTATTAAGTCCACAGTACACTAATTTTGAGCAAGTATCAAAAGCTCTTTTTAAATAGACTCTGTAAATAAAGCGTTACTAAGCTTGAAATGGAAGGCGGAGTTTCTGACTCATGAGCTCTGACCATTAATGTCTGATAGATCTTTTTTTCAAAATCCTCAGGACAATACTCTATGAAGGTAGACACTAGTCCAACATGAGTGGCTACATCTTGCTGGGTTACCCACTGCGCTTTAGGAACATCTAAAGCCATGTCTAACATACGAATTTTCAGCCAAACCTCATAGCAGTTTTCAGAAGTGAGTTGCTGCACATTGATTTGAGCTAATCTTTGGCGGATATGATCTGCCATCGTATCGCTGATAAACTCACGCATAAAATTTTCTTCTTAAAAAGTGCTATTAAAATTTGTCATCAATTAGATTACGGCAGATTTGAGTGTTCCGATTAGGGTAATTTGGAATGGTTGTTTTCCATCATCTTTAGAACTTCGCGCTGTTTCTAAACGAGAACTGATTGGTAGACCTAGCTTGTTTATGATCCCTAGCGCTTGATGAAGATCATTTTTCTGGTGAGGCTTCGTCAATGCTATAGGCCCAAGCAAGAACTTCAGCAACTGCAGCATATAACTTCGGAGGAACAATGTCGTTGAGTTTTACTTGCATTAAAAACTCAACGAGTTCGGGCTCTACCTTTGTTGGAATACCCATCTGTTTTGCTTTATCCAAAATCGCCTGAGCAACATACCCCTCTCCTTGCCCAGTCACTCTTGGTGCAGCACTATTCATTTCATATTTCAAAGCGACTGCTTTGAGTCCAGGTTTGATTGCAGGGTTACGAAACTTATCAGAAGGCATAACCTTAATTACCTTTGAACTGTATGATTGGCGAATCGATCTTTTGCTCTTGCAGGTTTGTCTGTAAGCTAGATAACTGCGCTTGAAATACTTTAGAAACAGCAAGATCTTGCGCTTGAATATTTAAGTAAACTTGATCCTGAAACTGAGTCCCTACCACAGTCATACTGCCTAGTTTTGGTAAATGAACCTCTACCGAAATCCGTGTTCCTTTGATGATTTGAGAAGGATCATTGGGATTGGCCTCCCATGCATCTTCACGCTGTATTTTTGCGGGGATATTATTCGTCAGCATCCCTTCCCAGGAAAGCTGACCCTTTAGGGCTAAACGAATCGCATCGACTAAGCTTGATGAATTAGGATCTAGGTGCTGCAACAAGGCCTGTGCGGTTGATGTAGAGCTTGCTGGGTCAACTAAAGTAGGTTCTGGTTTGCTTAGGCCCATCGCAGAGCTTGTTGAATCATTAGCCGGTAACAATACATGCGCCAACTGTTCTGCAGCGAACAAACCTGAATTTTTTAAATTCCCACGTAAGACATTGAGTACAGCCTTAGGATCATTGGCTTGTAAAGCATTGGTCATCAGGGCATCTTGTGTACTGACATCTGACCCTGGCCATAATACGTTGCTGGAAAGATTG
>DAIQPR010000184.1:0-4480 GCA_036787315.1 Polynucleobacter sp.
TTTCCGAATTGGGTCATATTTAATGAAAAAAAACCCGCCAAAGTGTGCATCATTGAGAGGCATGGCGAGTATGTTATAAAAATTATACATAATTTCTTGTCAACATTTTCATAAATGTTTTTTTTAAAAAACTTTGGATCATTGATAGCGATTTATAAGGAAAAAATTTAGGCTTTTTAAAATCATTTTTCATCGGTCTCTCAGCAAAAAGTATTGTAGTTCTCAGAACATCAAAACTATTCCCTCCAACTTTTATATTAAAAGCACTAATTGGGGTTTATGAATAGAGAAGAAAAGAAAAAGAGCCCTAAGGCCCTTATCTTGAAATCTTGTTAAAGATTTCACTGCGAGACTCTGTTACCCTTGCTGGCGTGCAAGACCTATTTCTAGGCAGCTAGTTCGTATACTCACTCGATCTCGAACTGTCTTTTCATTATTTTACGACAAAAGTTTGGAACACTTATATCTTTAAAAATTTAATGCTGGGGTTTGATTTTTTATTGGATGAATTCGATCTTCCAATTGCCGCCATTCTTAGGTGGCTTTTAGATACGGTCATAGTGTGATGAAAGAGACAAGAAGCTCTTCAAATTGAATATGATTTGGAGCTTATTCTTATTTCTAAGTTAATGAAGTATCAATGACTCTTCTTGGAGCATGTAGATAGTCTTTAGACTGCATTTCAATAATTCTTGAAACAGTTCTATGGAACTCACCAGACATTTGGCCTTCAACATATAGCAAATCAGGCTCAACTTCTGCTGAAATAATTAATTTGATCTTGTGGTCATAGAAAACGTCTATTAACCAGGTAAATCTCCTAGCTTCACTAGACATTCTGGGAACCATTTTAGGAACGTCAGACAATATAACTGTATGAAAAGTCGAGGCAATTTCTAAATAGTCATTTTGCGAACGGGGACCAGCACATAGTTCTTCAAAATTAAACCAAGCAACACTTCCTGCTCTACGAACACAATTAATAACGCGATTTTCTATTAATAACTCATTGGGTTCATCAACGTGAGCACCTGCCAATTGACCAAAAACAGAAGTTAACTCTTCCTGCACTTCAGGAACCAAAGGCGTAATGTAGGCCCTTACTTGATCCATGACGACTTTTCGATAATCTACCCCAGCGTCTACATTAATAACATCTAGTTTTTCTTCAAGGAGTTTTATGGCCGGCAAAACTCTGTCACGGTGAAGGCCATCTGGGTATAACAAATCAGGACGATAGTTAGATGTCATAATAAACTGCACTTTATTTTTGAATAAAGCATCTAGCAATCTATATAGAATCATCGCATCAGCAACATCACTGACATGAAACTCGTCAAAGCAAATTAATTCATAACGCTGACCAATTTTTTTACCTAATTCATCTAGAGGATTCGCCTTACCTCTTAAATCTTGTAATTCGCGATGTACTTCACGCATGAACTCATGAAAATGCAAGCGTGTCTTTTTTTCTATAGTAATGGCTTCATAAAAACAGTCCATGATGAAAGATTTACCTCTTCCAACACCACCCCAAAAATACACTCCTTTTGGAACTGTCGAGGACTGATTGCCCATGAGTTTAGAAAAAAAGCCACCTGATGATGAAGGACGCTGCTCCCATTCGTCTTGACAACGTTGCAAGCGAGCGATTGCAGCCTCTTGGGCTGCATCACTTTGATATGCTTTTTTTTCTAATGAAGCTTTGTATAAATCGGTAACGCGCATGAATCCCTAAATTAGAAATTCAATGCGCGACGATCTGTAGCAAGTGCTGCTTCACGAATTGGCTCAGATAAACTTGGATGTGGATGACATATACGAGCGATGTCTTCTGCAGAAGCCTTAAACTCCATAGCAACAACAGCCTCAGCAATTAAATCAGAAGCAGCAGAAGCGATGATGTGTACTCCTAAAATCTCATCCGTATTTGCATCAGCAAGAATCTTTACAAAACCATCAGCAGATCCCATACCTAATGCACGACCATTCGCCGCAAATGGGAATTGACCAGGCTTATAAGCACGACCTTCAGCTTTTAACTGCTGTTCATTTTTTCCAACCCAAGCAATCTCAGGAGATGTATAAATGACCCAAGGAATGCAGTTGTAATCGATGTGTGGTTTTTGACCAGCAATGATCTCAGCTACTAAAACAGCTTCGTCTTCTGCTTTATGCGCAAGCATCGGACCTCTAACCACGTCACCAATTGCATATACGCCAGGAGCGCTTGTTGCAAGAGTGTGATCGTCTACTGGAATAAATCCGCGCTCATCAACCTTTAAGCCAATAGCTTCAAGATTTAATTGATCAGTGTTAGGTACTCTACCAACAGAAACAATTAAACGATCAACCACTAATGACTGATCAGCACCTGCAGTATCTGTGTAATTAACAGTTACGTTAGATTTACCTTTTTTGACTTCATTGATTTTTACGCCAAGGTTAAATTTAAGGCCTTGTTTAGTAAATAATTTTTGCGCCTCAGCAGCAATGCTTTGATCACAGGCACCCAAGAATGTAGGCATCGCTTCAAGAATCGTGACATCTGATCCAAGTCTTCTCCAAACAGAACCTAGTTCCAAGCCAATAACGCCAGCACCAATCACACCTAATTTCTTAGGCGTCTGATCAAACTTCAAACCACCTTCGTTATCACAAATCAAAACATTATCAACTTCCATTCCAGGAAGATGTCTAGCTTTAGAACCTGATGCAATGATGACGTGTTTAGCACTAACAGTTGTGTTTTCTTTACCCTTGATGGCTAATTGATAAAGATTGTTCTCGCGACCAACAAAGGATGCATAACCTTTAAGATGCGTCACTTTATTTTTCTTGAAAAGATACTGAATACCACCCGTCATCTTAGTAACGATTTCATCTTTACGTGAAATCATTTTGGGAACATTAATGCTAGCGCCTTTAACTTCAATACCATGGCTTGAAATATGCTTTTCAATATTTTCAAACTCTTCAGAAGAAGCTAAAAGTGCCTTAGATGGAATACATCCAACATTAAGACATGTTCCACCAAGGCGTGGCTCAGCTTTTGGATCATCATAAGCATTACCCTCTGCACAAGCAACTGAGAAACCCAACTGCGCAGCACGAATAGCCGCAATATAACCACCAGGACCAGCACCAATTACTACTACATCAAATTCTTGACTCATTCTTATTCCTTTAAAAGCAAGTTACTTGCTTAATTAAATATCGAGTAATAATCTTGCTGGATCTTCAAGGGCTTCTTTCATTGCTACCAAGCCAAGAACAGCCTCACGTCCATCAATGATTCTGTGGTCATATGACATCGCCAAATAGTTCATTGGACGAATCACAATCTGACCATCTTCTACAACAGCACGATCTTTAGTAGCATGAATACCTAAAATTGCTGATTGTGGAGGATTGATAATAGGAGTAGATAACATTGATCCGAATATCCCACCATTAGAAATGGAGAATGTTCCACCAGTTAAGTCATCAAGCGTTAACTTACCATCACGCGCTTTAACACCAAATTCAGAAATCTTTTTCTCGATTTCAGCAAGATTCATTTGATCAACATCACGCAAAATTGGAACAACTAAACCACGTGGTGAACCTACTGCAATACCAATATCAAAGTAGCCATGGTAAACAATGTCATTGCCATCTACAGAAGCATTCAAAATTGGATATTTCTTCAATGCATGTACAGCTGCTTTAACAAAGAAAGACATGAAACCTAATTTCACACCATGTTCTTTTTCAAAAATATCTTTGTACTTGTTACGCATGCTAATTACTGGTGCCATATTGACTTCATTAAATGTAGTCAAAATCGCATTATTTGCTTGTGACTCTAAAAGTCTTTCAGCAATACGAGCACGCAAACGACTCATTGGAACGCGCTCTTCTGGACGATCTCCCGACATGACATTTGCTGGAAGAGCTGCCAATTTTTGTTGCGGTGCTGGCGCTGCTTTTGCAGGTGCAGCAGATGCTCCCATCGCGTCAGCTTTAGTTACACGGCCATCCTTGCCTGTTCCAGCAACATCAGTTACAGCAATATTTTTCTCTGCCAAGATTTTTGCTGCTGCTGGCATTGCAACACCAGCTGCACTGTTTGAACTTGGCGCAGGCGCTGCAGGTGCAGGCGCTGCCGCTACAGGGGCTCCAGCAGGAGCAGCAGCTGGTGCAGCTACGGCTTTACCATCACTATCAATCTTTGCAATGACCTGATCAGAAACAACAGTTCCTCCATCAGCAATAACGATTTCAGATAAAACACCTGCAGAAGGTGCAGGCACTTCTAAAACAACTTTATCTGTTTCAATTTCAATGAGAATCTCATCTTGTGCAACAGTATCTCCAGCTTTTTTCTTCCACTGTAAAAGAGTTGCTTCTGCTACTGATTCAGATAACTGGGGTACTTTAACTTCAAATATAGACATGGTGAATCCTTGTTAATTATTAATCGCTGTTAATGTTACTT
>DAIQPR010000185.1:0-4434 GCA_036787315.1 Polynucleobacter sp.
TGGACGAATTGCAGTGAGAACGTGTGGATTATCTAAAATATTGTATACACCCATTGCCCCTAGAATAAAAAACCAAAGCAACATAATGGGACCAAACAAACTGCCGACGATATGTGTGCCAGTTCGCTGAATGATAAACAAAACAACAATAATTACTAAAGTAATTGGAATCACATAACGAGTAAATTGAGGAGATACAATTTCTAGCCCTTCTACTGCAGAAAGTACAGAGATTGCTGGTGTAATAACAGCGTCTCCATAGAACATACAAGCCCCAAAAACACCAAGCATGATGATAATCATTGAGCGTTTTGAATTCTGTGGAACAGTTCTAAGAGCCAATGCCATGAGTGCCAATATTCCACCCTCACCATTATTACTAGCTCGCATAACAAATAAGACGTACTTCAAGGATACAACTATTAGAAAGGCCCAAAAGACCATTGATAGAACACCGAATACGCTATCTTGTGAAAAAGGTATGCCGTGGTCTGGACTAAAACATTCCTTCAAAGCGTATAAAGGACTTGTTCCAATATCACCAAACACAACTCCAGTCGCAGCAAGGGTCAATCCAACTAAATTACCTTTGTGATCATGTGAGTTACTATGCAAAGTGATCGGGCGCAGAATTTTTGATTCAGAAAACTCTGGATTACTTAGAGACATAATTCACCATTGAGATGTTAAGTAGTGACATTGTAATACTGAAAATTGTTAAAAAATCACTTACCCGAGCCAAACTCCCATTCCTTGTGCATTTAACTCAATGTCGGTGCTTAACAATTGCTCTATTTTTGTATCAGTTAACTCACATCCATGATCTCTAAGCTCTTGAATATAAAGGTTTAATAAGCCATTTTTTAACAGTTCATGGCGATTATTTGCTTGGGCAACTGATTTCCCAAGACTCTCAACTTTAGTAAGCATTTCAGTCATTTTTTGATACAAACGCGCAACGCCAGTAACTTTACTAAAGTGAGTCGGGTATAAACACTCAGGCTTAAGTGCCATAATGCGCTTCAACGAAATGCGTAAAGCTTTAGGATCAAACTGTATAGGGGTTGTTGTAGGAATAATAAAGTGTCCTTTATCCGTGTCGAACTCACGATATGAGAGTCCAAATGTGTCCCCTGTAAATGCGCCATGACTAAGTTGATCCCAAATGGTAATGTGGTGTTTAGCATGCCCAGGAGTATCTATACAAGTTAGAATCCTTCCAGCAAGATTAATCATTAATCCATCAGAGGCCTCTATCACACGATGAGCTTCAATTGGTACGAGTTGTCCATAATCCCTTTGTACGACATCCTCACCATAAACGGCTACAGCGCCTGCACGAAGTAGAGTAGGATCAATCATGTGTCTTGAACCCCTCGGATGAACTACTAACTTCGCATTTGGACAAGCTTGCATTAAACTTCCAGCGCCACCAGCATGATCAAGGTGAACATGGGTCAGTAAAATATAATCTACCTCTTCTGGCTTGCATTCTAAATCAGATAAGCTTGCTAAAATTCGAGGTACGGAATAATTAGTTCCTGTGTCTATAATCGCAATTCGCTCGCTAGACGGCGCTCTTTGGGTAACTATGTAACATGCATCAAATTGTGATCTTATAAAACCAGTATCAACCGCATAAACTCCATCACCTAGATCATCTGCATATCGAAAAGAATAATTTGGCATTTATATACTTTATTACTAAATTGTTTTGAAATATGAACTATCTTCCAACTGAATTATTAAAACTCTATACTTAAGCTATGAAAAAATCTGTCTTGTTACTTCTAGAAAAAAATGGTCTCAATGCACTCATTGATTGGGTAGATCTAATATTTGTGCTCATTGAAGTCTCTGTCGTTATTTTAGTAGCTTGGGTTGTTATCAGTATTATAAGAAAAATAATATCTGGTATCGAAGACAGAGTAGCTAGCAGAGCCAGTGGCGACGATATTAAACGTATTAAAACTTTATCTAGAGTTCTGAGATATATAGCTACGGTAATCGTTGTTGTCCTCACGGTCATGTCAGTTTTGGCAGGGTTTGGAGTATCAGTTGCACCATTTTTAGCAACAGCCGGTGTTGCTGGCTTGGCAGTTGGATTCGGCGCTCAGAGTCTTGTAAAAGATTATTTCACGGGATTCGTAATGTTGATTGAAGACCAAATTAGACAAGGTGATATTGTTGAAATTGCCGGCAAGGTTGGTACTGTTGAAGAAGTTACGCTGAGGTATATACGTCTTCGAGATTATGAAGGCGTTGTCCATTTTGTCCCTAACAGTGTTATCACTGTGGTTACGAATAGAACGAGAAGTTATGCATATTCTGTAATGGACATCAGTGTTTCTTATAAAGAAGATGTTTCAAGAGTTTGTGAAGTGCTCAAACAAATCGCAAATGAAATGCGCCAAGATCCTGAACTTAAAGAAAATATCCTCGAAGACATTGAAATTGCTGGATTAGAAAGGTTTGCTGACTCAGCCATAACAATTCGCGCAAGGATGATGGTAGTTGCTAAATATCAAAACCCCATCCGAAGAGAATTCCAGGCAAGAGTTAAAGTAGCCTTTGAAAGAGAAAAAATTGTAATACCATACCCTCATCTAGTACTGGAAACTAATCATAAGTCTCAAACCTAATTTGCAATACTAGGGGATTCATGCTATAGTAACCCTCTTAGTACAGAACAGACGCGGGGTGGAGCAGTCTGGCAGCTCGTCGGGCTCATAACCCGAAGGTCATAGGTTCAAATCCTATCCCCGCAACCAATTAAAGCCTTCTAATTCAAAATAGAGGCCTTTATTTTTTAAAAAGCATGCTTTCTTAAGTTTGCCCAGTTATTTTTCCTACTAATACAGCAAATCCAATGAATAAATGGAAAATAATGGGATATAAAAATTCAAAGAAAATAACTAAAGACAATACCCCTACTTTTAAATTTAACAAGAATTCTTGTTTATTTTCAAAATCGATATTTATCTTGAAGTGGACCCGGTTTTCTGTACAGTAGTTTAAGCTATGCTCTATCTAAAGGAAAGATATGAGCGAAAGAAAAAAACGGGTTAGCCATACGTCTGATTTCAAAGCGAAAGTTGGGCTTGAGGCGATACGGTCGGATAAGACAATTAATGAGATTGCGCAGCTATATGAGGTACATCCAGTCCAAGTTGCACAGTGGAAAAAAGCCATCTTAGATCAGTGTAAAGTCATCTTTGAGGGTAAGCGTGGTCCAAAGCCTGTCTCTGAGCATAGTGAGCCTGATCAGCTCTATAGCCAAATTGGCAAATTAAAGGTAGAACTGGATTGGCTTAAAAAAAAGTCCGGGATCAGCCTACCTTGATCCGCATGTCATGGATTGGCAAAGTTCAAGGGGTCTCAGTGAGTCGCCAATGTGTCTTAGTTAGCGTTGCCCGATCCAGTTTCCATGCTCAGCAAGTTCCAGCCTTGGGGGGTGAAGATGATCTGCGGATCAGTCAGCTGATTGATGAGCAGTACACTAGCCGACCATTTTTTGGTAGTCGACGGATGAAGACTTTTCTGAGGCGGCGTGGCGAGTCAATTGGGCGTAAAAGAGTACAACGATTGATGCGTTTGATGGGACTTGCTGGTATGTCCCCAGGACCAAATACGAGCAAACCACAGCCCGGTCATCGAATCTATCCCTATTTACTGCGAGGAGTCTTGGTGATCAGGCCGAATCAAGTCTGGAGTACCGATATCACCTATATTCGATTGACTCAAGGATTTGTCTATTTGGTGGCAGTTATTGATTGGTACTCACGGCAGGTCCTCAGTTGGCGAATTAGCAATACGATGGAGGCCAGTTTTTGTATCGCCTGCTTAGAGGATGCTCTCATCCGGCATGGCAAACCAGAAGTCTTCAATAGTGATCAAGGGGCTCAATTTACCAGCGATGCTTTTACTTCTGTCCTCAAGCGGGAAGAAATTAGTATTAGTATGGACGGAAGAGGCCGAGTCTTTGACAATATTTTTGTCGAACGACTTTGGCGAAGTGTGAAATATGAGGACATTTATTTGCAAAGCTACTCGAATACGAAAGAGTTAAAGCTTGGATTAAAAAGATATTTTGATTTTTATAATGAAGAACGACCTCACCAAGCATTATCCGATAGGACTCCTCAAGAAGTTTATGAATCAGGTCAAGGTGGGGGTGCTTTGATTCTTCAGAAATATCCTGTAAGATTGAAACAAGAAGTGGATTACGGGGCAACGCTGCACAGTTGCAATGCAGTAAAAGTATAGCTTAAACCCAGTTAAAAACTGTCCAGCCTATCGGGTCCACTCTATCTTGTTTTCAAATTGCGTCACTTGCTTACAATTAAGATCGCCATAATTTCTCAGGAAAAATTTCTTAGTTTTAGGAATTAATAATATTAATCTAAAGAAGATCTAAATACTAACTAATTTATT
>DAIQPR010000186.1:0-4398 GCA_036787315.1 Polynucleobacter sp.
CACTCGTCGTGAACCATATGGCGTTGTTGGAGCAATTGTTCCTTGGAATGCACCACTTATGTTGGCTGCTTTAAAAATTGCTCCTGCCCTCATGACTGGCAACACCATGGTTCTTAAAGCATCTGAAGAAGCTCCGATGGCTGTTTTAGAAATGGCAAGAATTTGTGCTGAAGTATTACCAGCTGGTGTTCTTAACGTTTTAACAGGTTATGGAATTGAATGTGGTGCAGCTATTGCCGAGCATCCAGATATTCCAAAAGTTTCGTTTACAGGATCAACAGCAGTAGGTAAATCTATACTTGCAGCCGCAAGCAACCGCATTGCTTCAGTATCTCTTGAACTAGGTGGTAAAAGCGCACAAATCGTATTGCCCGATGTAGATCATGACTATACTGCAGATGGTGTCATTACTGCTATGCGCTTTACTCGCCAAGGGCAGTCCTGTACAGCTGGCTCAAGATTGTTCTTACACGAGTCAATTGCTGATTCATTTTTATCAACACTCACAGACAAGCTTAAAAAAATGCGTGTTGGAGATCCTTTGAATGAAGATACCGATACAGGCTCTTTAGTAAACGCTAAACAATTTTCTAGAGTTAGCTCATACGTTCAAGAAGCTATTGAAACATCACCTAGCTCTTTAATTTTAGGCGGCTTACCGCCAAGCTCTGGTCCATTATCGCAAGGGTATTTTTTTGAGCCAACCGTATTTTTTAATCTACCAGAAGAAGTTAAATTAACGCGAGAAGAAGTTTTTGGACCAGTTTTATCTGTTTCAACTTGGCGGGATGAAGCTGAAGTCATTGAAAGAGCTAACCAATTACAGTACGGTCTAGCAGCTTTTGTATGGGGCCGAGAAGGTGCCCCTGCGATTCGCATGGCGCATGCTTTAGAAGCTGGTTGGGTGATGGTCAATCAAGGTGGTGGGCAACAACTTGGGCATTCCTACGGAGGTATGAAGCAAAGTGGTTCTGGAAGAGAGTTTTCTCTAGAAGGAATGCTGGAAAGCTATACCGAAGTTAAACAAGTATCCATTAATCTTCGAGACAATTTCATTCCACGCTAATTGATGCCGACTTATTAAAGATTTTTTATCTATATTAAATTAATGAGTGATCCTATAAACCTTCCTTATGCAGGCCTTCGGGTTATTGAATTTACACATATGGTAATGGGGCCGACTTGTGGAATGGTTCTAGCCGATCTTGGTGCCGAAGTTATTAAAATTGAGCCGATTGGAGGAGATAAAACTAGAAACTTAGTAGGCTCAGGATCAGGTTTTTTTCCAATGTTTAATCGTAATAAAAAAAGCATAGAACTAGACCTTAATAATGAACTTGGAAAAGATATCGCCCAAAAATTAATTGCCACCGCAGATGTTGTTGTAGAAAACTTTAAACCCGGTGCAATGGCTAAGTTAGGATTGGATTACGCAACTTTAAAAAAAATATACCCTCGATTAATTTATGTCTCCCACAAAGGTTTTTTGCCTGGGCCATATGAACATCGAACTGCATTAGATGAGGTTGTGCAAATGATGGGGGGCTTAGCTTACATGACAGGTCCAGAAGAAAAACCCCTTCGAGCTGGAACTTCTATTAACGATATTATGGGTGGTGTATTTGGTGCGGTAGGAGTTTTAGCTGCGCTTAAACAACGCGATATAACTGGTTTAGGCCAAGAAATTCAAAGTGCATTATTTGAAAATAATATCTTTTTAGTTGGTCAACATATGATGCAATATGCAGTAACTGGCAAAGCTGCAAAACCTATGCCAAATAGAATATCTGCTTGGGCTATCTATGATGTCTTTGAAGTAGCTCATGGTGAAAAGATTTTTTTAGCAGTTGTTACGGATTCTCAATGGCAAGTATTTTGTAATGCTTTTAACTTTCATGATTTACTAGAAGACCCTAGTTTGATAACAAATAATCTGCGCGTTCAATCTCGAGGGCGTCTGATACCAGAAATCCATCAACGACTCAAAGATTTCGATGCACAACACATCAGTAAAATATTTGAAGAAAATGGTCTGCCCTTCGCTCCCATTACTCGTCCAGACCAATTATTTGATGATCAACATTTGCAAGCTACTCGAGGCTTAGCTCCAATAAAACTAACAGATGGTGAAAATAAAGGTAAATCAACCTTTACTCCATTATTACCATTCACGATGAATGGTGAGCGCTTACCGGTTAGAGTAAACCCACCACTCGTTGGGGAGCATACCGGAAATATTTTAGAGGAGATTGGTTATTCTGTTGAAGAAATAAATCAGTTTTTAAATAAAGGTATCATTAAAAAACAAGAAGAAAATTGAGGCATCTTTTATGAGAGTTGTAATTCCAGATGATTATCAAGATTGTGTTCGTCACTTAAAGTGTTTTGATAAATTAAAGCAACACGAAGTAACAATCTATAACGATACGGTGCATCATTTAGAAGAATTAGTACATCGCTTTAAAGATGCCCAGGCAATTGTTTTAACAAGAGAGAGAACAACTATTAATCGTGAATTATTAGAACGCTTACCTAATCTTCAAATCATTTCTCAAACTGGCAAAATGGCTAGTCATGTCGATCTAAAAGCCTGTCAAGATCATAACGTTGTTGTAACAGAAGGACGTGGATCTGGAAGAGCAACTACTGAGTTAACAATCCTGTTAACACTGGCCGCATTAAGAAATTTTGCCCCAGAAGTAAACCGATTGAAAGATGGACAATGGCAAGGTTCTGTGGGACGTCAACTTTATGGAAAAATTCTGGGGGTTTATGGATTTGGCAGAATTGGAGAGCAAATTTGTGAATTGGGGCAAGCATTTGGAGCCAAAATCCTTGTTTGGGGACGAGCATCAAGTTTACAAAAAGCCCATGAAAAAGGATTTACCGTAGCAAAATCAAAAGAAGAATTTTTTTCCCAGTGCGATATTATCTCTTTACAACTTAGGCTAACTCCTGAAACAAAATACATAGTGACAGCTCAAGATTTAGCATTAATGAAGTCAAATTCTTTATTAGTGAATACAAGTAGAGCTGAACTTATAGAAAAAGATGCTCTTTTGCAAGGTTTACAAAATGGGCACCCTGGCTATGCAGCGGTTGATGTTTATGAGAGTGAACCTATTTATAACGCCAATAATCCTTTAATACATCTACCCAATTGTTTATGCTCACCACACCTCGGATTTGTCGAACAAGAAAATTATGAGACTTATTTTGGTATAGCGTTTGATAACATTAATGCGTTTTGTGATGGACAAATAGTCAATCGAGTCATTTAATTTATAGGTATTCATATGAACTTTTCATTAACAAGCGATCAAATTTCTTTTGCGGATGCTGTAGGTAAATTTGCCGAGAAAGAACTTAAACCTGGAGCATTAGCAAGAGCACACCATTCATCCTATCCATGGGATGTCGCTAAGAAGCTAAGCGAACAAGGCCTTCTTGGCATTACCTTTCCCGAAAAGGACGGTGGTCAAGGTGGAACACTAATGGATGCTGTAATTGCTATTCAAGAAGTAGCATTGCGTTGTCCTAAATCAGCTGATGTTATTCAAGCAGGTAATTTTGGCCCTATTAGAACTTTTGTTGAATACGCCAGTGAACTTCAAAAGGAAAAATATTTATCTGATCTATTAGCTGGTAGAAAAATAATTGGCCTAGGGATGAGTGAACCGGGAGCAGGATCTGCAGTGACTGAATTACAAACTTCCGCAACTCAAGTGGATGGTGGCTATCTGATTAATGGCTCAAAAGTATTTTCTACACATAGTCCAGAAGCGAATATTTTTTTGATATATGTAAGGTTTGGTCCAGGGCTTGATGGTATTGGATCAGTACTGATCGAAAGAAATACTGAAGGTTTTGATATAGGAAGACCTAGTAGTTTCATGAGTGGCGAGCAATGGTCTCAGTTATATTTTGAAAATTGTTATGTGCCAAATGATATGGTTCTGTTAGGCTCTGGTGGATTTAAAAAACAAATTAGTGGTTTTAATGTTGAGCGTATTGGTAACTCATCTCGTGCACTAGCTCTTGGAAGATATGCTTTCTTACAAGCTAAAGAGTATGCCTCCACAAGACGTCAATTTGGTAAAGAGATTTGTGAATTTCAAGGTATTCAATGGAAGTTTGCTGAAATGGCTGTAAAACTTGATGCTGCACAATTATTGCTATATCGTGCAGCACTTAGTGCAGATAATGGACTCCCCACCGCCTACGACACAACAGTGGCTAAATACATGTGTAATACAGTAGGTTTTGAAGTTGCAAATGAGTCTTTGCAAGTAATGGGTGCAAGTGGCTACAGTCAAGAAAGCTTAGTTGAGTATTGCGTCAGAAGAACACGTGGCTGGATGATTGCCGGTGGATCATTAGAAATATTAAAAAACAGAA
>DAIQPR010000187.1:0-4388 GCA_036787315.1 Polynucleobacter sp.
CAACAAAGCTATTGTTTTCGGCGACTAAAGTAAAGGCTTTCACCTGCTTTAAGGTTATTTTCATGGCAAATTATTATTAAATAAAAATTAATAATAGATCAATTTTAATAGTTTGTTTAATTAATAAACTCAACCTAAGATGGAGCACATCTTTTTATTTCAACCTCATATTTATAAAGGCCTGTAATGCTCAAATTTGATCCAAATTTACGGTGGCTATTTACCGAGCTACCCATGGTCGAGCGTTATGCTGCTGCTGCGCAGGCTGGATTTAAAGGGGTTGAGGTAGCCTTTCCTTATGACTATAAGGCAAGTGATTTGAATTCAATATTAAAAAATAATGGCCTCTCTCTTGTGCAGATTCTTGCCCCATTTGATTGGGATGGAGGAGAAAGAGGCTTGGGTGCACTCCCAGGGAGGGAGAGTGAATTCAAATCCAGTATTTCTTCTGCGATTGAATTTGCAATTCAAGTTGGAAGGCCGATGATTCATGTTATGCCAGGTAACATTACTTCAGAACTAAATAAGAAGGAATGCCTAGATCTTTTTAAAAGTAATCTTGCATGGGCTGCGGAGGTGGCTAATCGGGAGGGCATTACTTTAATTCTTGAGCCATGTTGCGCCGCTCGCTTCCCTGATTTTTTATATCACCGAATTCATGAGGGGGTAGATGTAATAAGGGAATTAGGTTGTCAGAATATAAAGCTTTGTTTTGATACGTTTCATGTTCAGATGGAGGAGGGTGCCATCACTCCAAAGTTGATTGAGGCCTTTCCGTATATAGGGCATATTCAGGTTGGTAATGTGCCCGGTAGACATGAGCCTGGAACTGGCGAAATTTTTTTCCCATACCTGTTTTCTCAAATTGAGAAGCTTGGCTGGGATAGATGGATTGGGTGTGAGTACACCCCATCTGGACCAACCCTAGAAACCTTGGGTTGGGGGGCGCCATATGGAATTGGCGTTCCTGGGCAAGCTTGAATTCTTTAATCAAACCATAGGGGTAAATATGTTAACTGCGGTTGACAATGACCTATTGACAAGTACTGGCCCAGAAACTCCAATGGGAAAGTTTTTCCGTCATTTTTGGCAGCCTATTGCACTCTCGAAGGAGCTGGCACAAAAAGATGGATCTCCTTTGTGTGTCAATATTATGGGGGAAGAATTCATTGCATTTCGTAATACGAATGGTGAGTTAGGCCTTGTGGATTCTAAATGCCCTCATCGTGGCGCCAATTTATTTTATGGGCGCAATGAAGAGTGCGGCATTAGGTGCGTCTTTCATGGATGGAAATTCGATATTAATGGGTTACCAATGGAACTTCCCAATGTTCCGCCTGGAGCCCAATATCACGAAACTATACGATTGAGATCATTTCCTGTGGTTGAATTCGGAGATATCGTTTGGGGTTATTTAGGCGCGACAAAATCTGAAGTTGAGACCCTATCAGAGCCGCCTAGATTGGAAATGGGCCTGCTTCCTGCATCCCATAGGTTTGTTACTAAAAAGCTGCAAGAGTGCAATTGGGCTCAGTCTATTGAGGGCGCTTTAGACACCTCCCACTTTTCTTTTTTACATATGCCAGCTCCAGGCGTTCCATCGAATCAGAACCCCGATGCGCCGGCGGATGAGAAAAGACTTAAATGGATCAGGGAGGATACATTGCCCCAGTTTTCCATTATTGAACATGATGTAGGTTTTGTGGTTGGAGGATCTAGAGTTGCCGATGAGGGGAAAAGATACTGGAGAACTGCTCAATTTGCCCTTCCATCGCACAGTACAACTCCATCAACCTTACCTGGCGAAACATATTTTGGTTACACCTGGGTGCCTATTGATGACCAGAATTGTTGGATTTATACGTATGCATGGAATCCAGTGCGTCCACTAACTGAGGATGAGATTGAAAAATTTAAAGCAGGTCATGGTGTTATTGCAGAGGTTGATGAGAGCTACATTCCAATTCGGAATCGATCAAACAATTATTTGATTGATCGAGAAATGCAGAAATATGTTAATTACACTGGCGTTAGGGGCGTCGCCGAACAGGATGCAATGATTCAGGATAGTCAGGGCAGGATAGCTGATAGAACGACTGAGCATCTTTGTGCATCAGATATTGCAATAGTTCAATTTAGGCGAAAAGTCATGGACGGGGCAAAAGCAATATCTCAGGGCATCAAGCCAATTGCACCATCAAAACCAGGCTCCTACACCCTTAGATCTGGTAGTTACATAGCAGAAGAAGGAGCGTCGTTTGAGGATGTGATGCAAGCTCGGTTTGGATCTCGATCTGGATTGACTGTTGATGAAAAATAATAAATAAAATAATTTGATTAATGAAACTGGAGACAACCTTGAAAAAAATAGCGCTTACGCCATCAGAAACTATTAGAAAGATTTTCAAGTGGACATCCCTAATTTTGTTATTTACACCATTAACAATTTTTGCTCAAAGTTATCCATCAAAGCCAATTAGAATGATTGTTCCCTATGCCGCAGGTGGTTCAACCGACCTGACTGCCAGATTAATTGCTAGGTCGTTATCAATCTCGCTTGGGCAACCTGTTATTGTTGATAATAGAGCTGGAGCTGGAGGTACTATTGGCCAGGATGTTGTAGCAAAGGCGGCTCCAGATGGATACACAATTCTTTTTAGCGCCGCTGGGCCTTTAGTGGTCTCCCCCAACACCTATGGCAAGCTAAGCTATGACCCAATTAAAGGTTTCGATCCAGTCATACTTATTGCGACTCAACCCTTATTGCTGGTTGTCAATCCTGAAACAAAAATTTATTCTGTTTCAGACCTAATTAAAGAGGCTAAAGAAAAGCGTGGCAAATTAAATTACGGCTCTTTTGGAAATGGAAGTGCTGCTCATTTAGCGGCTGAATCCTTTAAGTTTTCAACCAAGATTGATATGGTGCATGTTCCATATAAGGGTAGTAGCCCTGCCTTGACATCTTTGGTTGGTGGCGACATTGACCTAATGTTTGATGTGTTTAGTACTGCAGCTCCATTTGTAAAAGCAGATAAATTACGAGCAATTGCGATTACCTCAAAGGAAAGGTCGCCACAGTTTCCGGATGTACCCACCATGGAGCAGGCGGGGGTAATGGGCATGGATGCAGGAACTTGGTTTGGAGTTCTTGTTCCAGCGGGAACCAGTAAACCGATTATTGATACCTTAAATAAAACACTCAATAACATTTTGCTAGAGAAAGAAGTCAAGGATGCCTTGCTTTCGCAGGGGGCAACCATTAGAGGTGGTACCCCTGAACAATTCAATGATTTTTTTCTCAGTGAGTATAAGAAGGCCGCTCGACTCGTGAAGGTTGCGGGTATTTCTGAAAATTAAATATTGAACAGGCTACTAAATGAAATTATTAAATTTTAAAATGAATGGTATTGATCGTTGGGGCGCTTTAACTGATGATGGAATTATTGATTTAATGCAGGCTACTAACAATTCAATTCATACTTTAGGCGAAGCGCTCAATAAGCTTTCAATCAGTCAAATTGAACAACTGATTACTACTCAAATTTCAAGAGTTGACGAAAAAAGTATTGAATTTTTGCCCGTAATTACAGAAAACAAAAAGATTCTTTGTGTTGGACTTAACTATGAAGAGCATAGGGTGGAGGCCAATAGACCAAAGACGGGCGAGCCAACCCTATTTGTGCGATTTGCTAGTTCTCAGGTGGGGCATCAAGCCGCATTGGTATTGCCTAAAGAATCCGTTGAATTTGATTACGAAGGTGAAATTGCAATCATTATCGGGACTGCGGGCCGAAGAATTTCTGAAAAAGATGCCTGGAAGCACATAGTGGGCTATTCTCTTTATAACGATGGCTCTATTCGCGATTGGCAAAAACACACCTCTCAGTGGACTCCCGGAAAGAACTTCGACGCAACCGCAAGCTTTGGCCCTTATCTTGTTACACGCGGTGAGATTAAGGATGGACAAATTTTAGAATTGACAACCATTTTGAATGGTAAGGTTATGCAGAATGCCAAAACTGATCAATTAATTTTTTCAATACCAACTTTAATTAGCTATATTTCTAGTTTTTGTACATTGGAGCCCGGAGATGTGATTGTTACTGGAACTCCTGGAGGAGTCGGCTTTAAAAGGGTTCCGCCTATATTTATGAAGCCCGGGGATGTTGTAGAAGTGCAAGCCCCAGGTTTAGGGACTTTAAGAAATACTATTATTTCTGAGTAACTTATCTACTTTTACTTGGTGGTTTTAATATTAGGCTAAAACATATATTGCATCTAGATTCTGATATGGCGAGCGCCCCTCAATAAAGCGTTGAGTATTTAAAAAGAAAAAGCCCCTAGATTTCTCTAGAGGCTTTTGTATAACTGGTGGGTCGGGCGAGATT
>DAIQPR010000022.1:0-20150 GCA_036787315.1 Polynucleobacter sp.
AAACTTTAGCGGCTGATCTCAAGGTGAAGGGTATGGCTTTTAACAATGGTAATACCGATGCTTTCCGTGAAAAGCTCAGACAATCTGGGTTTTATAAAGATTGGAAAGCTAAGTTTGGCGACGAGGCTTGGAATTTACTTGAAAAATATGTAGGCAAACTCGCTTAGTTGTTATTTTTGTCAGAGAGTAATGTGCCTTGTTTAAGCAATTAGTTCGCAGTATTAAATGCTCTGAATCTGTCATTTTTAAGATAGTTGAGGGAGTGGCAGCTCTTCTCGTTTTTGCATGTATTGCTATATTGTTCTCTGGAGTGGTTGGTCGATATTTTTTTGATTCACCACTAGTTTGGTCTGACGAACTCGCTTCGATTTTATTTTTATGGCTAGCGATGATTGGATCAGTAATCGCCCTAAAGCGGGGTGAACATATGCGTATGACTGCTTGTGTAAGTCGATTAAGTCCCACAAAAAAACTCTATCTTGAAGTTATTGCTGTTCTTACTTGTTTATTCTACTTAGTGATTGTTCTTATTCCCGCCTATCATTTCGCGATGGAAGAAGTGATGGTCACGACGCCTTCTTTAGAAATTTCTAATGCTTGGCGCGCAGCGGCAATTCCGGTTGGCATGTTGTTAATGATCTTTTTTTGCCTATTTCGTTTAAGTTCTTTGAGGGATTACAAAGCAATTTTTTTCGGACTGTGTTTCATACTTATTATGGCGAGTATTTTCTACGCGTGTAGGCCATGGTTTATACATTTAGGTAAATATAACTTACTTATTTTTTTTATTGGTGTTGCTGGTTTAAGTATTTTGGCAGGTGTACCCATTGCATTTGCATTTGGCATGGGCACTGTCGCTTATTTGGCGCTAAGTACTCGTTTACCTATATCGGTTGTAGTTGGGCGCTTGGATGAGTCGATGTCACATATGGTTCTTTTAGCGGTACCTCTTTTTGTATTTTTGGGTTTGTTAATGGAAATGACTGGAATGGCGCGTGCGATGATTTCTTTCCTTGCATCCTTACTAGGTCATGTCAAAGGTGGTTTGTCTTACGTGCTGGTTGGAGCGATGTATTTGGTCTCAGGGATCTCAGGGTCAAAAGCTGCCGATATGGCAGCGATCGCCCCAGCATTATTCCCTGAAATGAAACGTACCACACCACCTGGTGAGTTGGTAGCTTTGTTGGCTGCAACTGGAGCTCAAACCGAAACGATACCTCCTAGCTTGGTTCTCATTACGATTGGCTCAGTTACTGGAGTTTCAATATCTGCACTATTTACTGGAGGCATGTTACCGGCCTTCATTTTGGGATTGATTTTGTGTTTATTAGTATGGTGGCGTAATCGAAACACCGTAATTACAAATACTAGTAAACCATCCATAAGAGTGATTGGAAAACTTTTCTTGATTGCACTGCCAGCACTCCTTTTACCATTTGTGATTCGCGCTGCAGTTGTTGAGGGTATTGCCACTGCAACAGAGGTGTCAACGATTGGTATTATGTATGGGCTTCTTTGTGGGCTTATTGTTTATCGGCAATTTGATTGGAAACGTATTTTCTCTATGCTGGTTGACACTGCTTGTTTATCTGGAGCAATTCTTTTAATTATTGGTGCTGCCACTGGTATGGCTTGGGCACTTACCCAATCGGGATTTTCTCAAGTGATTTTAAAGTCAATGACTGACCTCAACGGTGGTTGGCAATTTTTCATGTTGATTTCAATATTCGTTTTTATTATTCTAGGATCTGTGCTTGAAGGAATTCCAGCAATTGTTTTGTTCGGACCATTATTATTTCCGATTGCACGTCAATTAGGCATTAATGAAGTCCATTACTCGATGGTTGTTGTCCTTTCGATGGGTGTTGGTTTATTTGCACCGCCTCTTGGGGTCGGTTACTATGCCGCATGCGCTATTGGAAAAGTTGATCCCAATGAAGGAATCAAATCGATTATCGGATACTTAATTGCTTTATTTATCGGTATCCTAGTAATTGCCTTTGTACCTTGGTTGTCAACATGCTTCTTGTAAAGAGTATCTTGTAAAACTCTTTTGATAAGTGGTGAGGTTCAGTCGATTGAAAAGATGCACCATCAATCAAAATAATTAATTTTCTACTTTGAGAAAAAATAAATCTAAATTAATGAATGGCTTCTAAAGTATTTACTATAAATAAAAGACATTTTTTTATTATTCATAAATGTATATCAATTCCCGATTTCGGGAGAGGAAGTGCTGTTTTATAACGAACTTGTTTGAGGGCAAAGCTCGAGCGAATTTTTTCAATACCGGGGATTGGAGTGAGTTGTTCGAGAATAAATTTTTCTAATGCTCCCATATCAGCCACCGCCACTCTAATCAAATAATCACTATCCCCAGTCATCAGGTAGCATTCCATCACCTCATCGTGTTGTGAGAGACGTTTCTCAAATAGTGCCAAAGATTCTTTTGATTGCTCTTTTAAACTAATAGAAATAAAAACATTTAGTCCAAGGCCGAGCAATTTAGGATCGGCAAGTGCTACATAGTTTCGTATTACACCATTTTCTTTAAGGGTCTTCACGCGCATTAAGCAAGGTGAGGGAGATAAATGAACCCTTTTTGCAAGTTCTACATTACTTAAAGAACTGTCTTTTTGGAGCTCATTCAATATTTTGATATCAATCAGGTCTAGTTTCATAAAATTCTGTGATTTGTTAATTTTAAATAATTTTATGCTTATATTTTACAAAATATAGTAATTTTTAGAATCCTATTTTGTCTAGATTGTTACAAAATCTTATTTAAATAATTATTAAATTTACTGTAAAAAAATATGAGTGCACCTGAAATCAAAACTTATTTAGAGAAGCAAGTTTTAGACTCTGATCCTACTGAAACATCTGAATGGGTTGAAGCTTTTTTAGATTTAATGAGTACTGATGATCCATCACGTCCGCATTTCATTTTGAATACCTTAATTGATTTAGCAAATAAGCATCAAATTAATTGGGTCCCTGAATTAGTAACTCCTTATGTGAACACAATTCCAGTTGATCAACAACCTTCTTTCCCTGGTGATTTAGCAATCGAAGAGAAGCTTGCTTCTTTGATGCGTTGGAATGCATTAGCGATGGTAGCAAAAGCCAATGAGGCCTATGGTGAGTTGGGTGGGCATATTGCCAGTTATGCAAGTGCTGCGGACTTATTTGAAGTAGGCTTTAATCATTTTTTTCGTGCGAGGAGTGAAGACTCAACGCCAGAGAAGCGTGGCGATTTAGTTTTTTTTCAGCCACACAGTGCTCCAGGTGTATATGCCCGTGCGTTTCTTGAGGGGCGCTTAACTGAAAATGATCTTTTACATTACCGGCGAGAAATTGCTGCCCCGCAAGCTGGAGCAAGGGGATTATCGAGTTATCCCCATCCATGGCTGATGCCAGATTTTTGGCAATTTCCAACAGGTTCTATGGGGATTGGACCCATTAGCTCAATTTACCATGCGCGCTTCATGCGTTATTTAACGAATCGTAAATTGCTTAACTGTAATGGTAGAAAAGTTTGGGGTGTTTTTGGTGATGGTGAAATGGACGAACCTGAAAGTATGAGTGCTTTAACACTTGCTTCACGGGAGAGGCTTGATAATTTGGGCTGGGTTGTGAACTGTAATTTACAGCGTTTAGATGGTCCGGTTCGCGGTAATGGTCGCATCATTGATGAGCTAGAAAAATTATTTCGAGGTTCTGGCTGGAATGTTGTTAAGTTAATCTGGGGCAGTGATTGGGACGGCTTATTTGCTCGCGATAAAACCGGAGCACTTGTAAAAGCATTTGCTCAGACTGTTGATGGTCAGATGCAAACTTTTGCAGCTAAAGACGGTAGTTTTAATCGTCAAAATTTCTTTGGACAAAATGAAGAACTCGCGCGTTTAGCACAAGGGATGACAGATGAACAAATTGATCGCTTAAAAAGAGGCGGTCACGACTTAGTGAAGATTTACGCAGCCTATCATGCTGCAGCAAATCACAAAGGACAGCCGACCGTTATTTTGGCGCATACAAAAAAAGGTTATGGAATGGGAAATGCTGGCCAAGGAAAAATGATAACCCACAGTCAAAAAAAGCTTGATGATAATGCTTTAATTGAATATCGAAACCGGTTCAATTTACCCCTCACAGATGAACAAGCCACTCAGCTTACCTTTTTTAGACCAGCAGAGGATAGTCTTGAGCTGATGTATCTCAAACAAAAACGTCTCGAACTTGGTGGTCAATTACCAAGACGATTTACACATTGTGACAAATTACTAGTTCCTAATATTGCTGATTATGGAGCATTTGCTTTAAAAGCAGATGGTAAGGAAATGTCTACAACTATGGCTTTTGTGAGAATGCTTGGTAATTTACTAAAAGATTCAGTACTTGGTCCTCGGGTGGTTCCAATTGTTGCCGATGAAGCCAGAACATTTGGTATGGCTAATTTGTTCAAGCAAGTTGGTATTTATTCAAGTGTGGGACAGCATTATGAGCCAGAAGATATAGGTTCAGTACTTAGCTATCGAGAGGCATTAGATGGTCAAATTCTAGAGGAGGGTATTAGTGAGGCTGGAGCAATTTCTAGTTGGACTGCAGCGGCAACAAGTTACAGTGTTCATGGTTTTGCGATGTTACCTTTTTACATTTATTACTCGATGTTTGGATTTCAGAGAATTGGAGATTTGATTTGGGCTGCTGCTGATCAGCGAGCGAGAGGTTTTTTATTAGGGGCAACTTCTGGAAGAACAACTTTAGGAGGTGAGGGACTACAACATCAAGATGGTAGTAGTCATTTAGTTGCGTCTACGATTCCAAACTGTAAGGCCTATGATCCTGCCTTTGCGGGAGAGCTTGCGGTCATTTTGGATCATGGTATGCGACAAATGTTAATTGAACAAGAGGACATGTTTTATTACATAACCCTTATGAATGAGAACTATGCCCAACTTGATCTACCAGAAAATGTTGAGTCTGGCGTTATTAAAGGGTGTTATTTGTTCAAAACTATTTCCGCAACACCTGAAAGTTCTGAGCAATTTGCAACATTATTAGGTTCAGGGGCGATGATGAATGAGGTTCTCAAAGCTGCAGAGATACTTGCTAGTGAGGGTGTTCATGTTGCTGTCTATAGTGTGACAAGCTGGAGCGAGTTATCTCGCGATGGTAGGGGAAAAGAAAGAGATAAAGAACTCCCATTTATTACCCAAACGCTATTGCAAAGTAAGGGTCCAATTATTGCTGTAACTGATTATGTCCATGCATCACCGGAGAGTATTAGGGCATACATTCCATTAAATAGAAAATACCTGACTTTAGGTACAGATGGTTTTGGGAGAAGTGACACTCGTGCAGCGCTTCGAGATTTTTTTGGTGTTGATGCAAATAATATTATCAAGGTAGTAAAACATATCATTTAAATAAGGAATCTTATCAAGATAGCTTACAAGTTAAATGTTGTTTAGCTAAAATAATTTCTACTGTATTGATTTTTTAGTCTAATCATTCGCATCTTGAAATAGTATGAAATGAATTGGTTGAAATATCCAAGATAAAATTTGAATAACAAACAATTGAAATACGTTGTTCGAGTGCGATTGAAAAAAAGAAAAATATTATGACCTGACGTTTGAAAGTCATAGATTAAACCTCAGTAATGCCCCATCATAAAATAAAAATATAACATTAGAGTTATTGGCAAAATGAGCAGCACAATAATGAAACAGATATAGTATGAATTACAAAGTATTTTTTAAAGAGCCTAATGCTATCGAAACCATGATGAGATCACTGTTATTAATTCACACAAGTGTTATTTTTTCTTTAGGCTTATTTCTGCAAAGTAGTTTTGCTGTTGATGTTGTGGGCAATACATATCCTTCGAGACCAGTCAAAATTATTGTGCCGTATGGACCTGGCGGGGGATCTGACATTATTATTCGGGCAATGCAAAATAAGCTTGCTGAAACGCTTGGTCAATCTATAGTCATTGAGAATAAGCCAGGCGCTAGTACGATTTTAGGTACCGATTTTGTTGCTAAAAGTGCTCCAGATGGTTATACCGCAATGATTGTTGATATGGCTTTCTTAGTCAATCCAAGTTTATTTGCCAAACTGCCATATGATAGCCAAAAAGATTTTATTCCAGTAATAGAGTTAGTTTCAACACCTTCCATCATGTTAGCCTCCAGTAAGATGCCTTTCAAAAATCTGAAAGAGTTTATTCAACTTGCCAAAAGTTCCCCTAATAAGTTGAGTTATGCCTCTGCAGGATTTGGTACAGGCGGACATATGGCTAGTGAAATGCTCAAAGTAGTGACAGGTATTGATTTAGTACATGTGCCATATAAGGGTGCTGGACCAGCCATGACTGATACTTTAGGCGCACATGTCAGTATTGTATTCACTACCGTAGGAGCCGCAAAACCATATGTTGAATCTGGGCAAATCATTGGTTTAGGAATCACTAGCGAGAAGCGTGTAGAGGCCTTACCTCAGGTTCCGACTTTTGCTGAGCAAGGTTATCCTGAGGTTAATGCCAATATTGTATGGGGAATCTTTTTACCAGCAGGTGTACCTAAAGAAATCGTCCAAAAAATCAATGTTGCGTTTAATGCGACTATGCAATCTCCAGAGATCAAACAACGCCTTAACGAATTAGGATTTACATTGGTAGGTGGAACTTCAGATCATTGGTCTGATGAGGTAAGAAAATTGACTAATAATTGGTCGAAAATAGTTAAGCAAGCAAATATTCAACCTGCTCAATAACGGATTGTAGATGGTTTCTGTTTGTGTTTAACAGAAATTATGCCTCTTAAAAATGTATAAAAATTAATGATCACAATCATGTTTCAATGGTATGCAATTTAATATACAAATAATATTGGGTTGTAAATAGTCAATGCTTTACTTTGAGTAAGATTGTGATAATTAAATACCCTTATTGAGGGGTAAGACCCTAAAGATCCACCAGCAAAGAAAGACCTAGGGAATTACTTTAAAGGTGAAAAGCTAGTCGGATTTAAGAAGATACTTTCTTGATGAACTAGGAAAGGTAAGATGGTTGGAACAAAAGCTTGCCATTCTTGATCTGCACCTAGTTTTGCTCTTTGATCAGATCGATGCCCAAAACTGTCATATGCCCAAAGAAACACAATTGAATTTATAACACCTGATTCTTTATTCCAAGTGCCAATAAGTTTTGCATATTTTGTAATAATCCCAAGTCCATTAGCCTCGTATATTTTAAGAAATTCAGGTGCTTTGCCAGCTTGGACTTGGTAAGTTCTCAATTCATAAATCATTTGCACTCCTTTTTTAGATTAACGTTTTGTATATTTAAGCATAAGATTTTTATGTTTAAAGTATTATTAATGAGCAGTGTAAATCAGAATCTATTACCATGAACGAAAAGACACTAAGCAAAAAGAGAAAGAATACTCCTCGATTACCTAAAGAAACTCGAAAAGCACTAGTTTTAAATAAAGCCTACGAATTTTTTTCAGAGCAAGGGCCTTCAGCCAAAACTAGAGCATTAGCAGAATATTGTGGAGTATCTCAACGATTACTGTACAGCCTTTTTCCTAATAAAGCGGCGCTTTTAAGTGCGGTTTATGAATCAGAAATTTCAGGTCCAATCAAAGGTATATGGTTTGAGCAATTAAGAGATAGGGATGTTGAGGTAGAAGTTCGATTAATTAACTTTTATAAAGATTATTACGAATCGATTCTGACAAGAAAATGGCTTCGCTTTTTTTTATTTGCTTCTTTGCAAGATATTTCAGTTGCTCCAAAGTTTATTTCAGATTTTGTTACTCAATTAGTTAAGACCATCGTGGAAGAGGTGGCATTTGAAAAAAAACTGAAATTACCAATTAATCAAGAGTCATTTATTCAAGAACTTGGATGGGTATTACATGGAAGCATTTCACATTTAGCTATTCGCCGTCAAATTTATAAAGATAAACGTACAGCACAAATTAATGAATTGATTGAAGCTCAAGTAAAAATGTTTGTTAGAGGTCTTCCTGCTATTTTTGAACCAAAGAAGTGATATTCCACAAAAAAACACCAATAAGGTGAAATTTCTATTTACAAATCGTCATTTGACGATGTAAATTGAATCAATGATTTAAATTGCTGTTGCTAGGTGTTTTATGCCCAATTAGGGTAAATTTTATTTTAAGGATGAAAATGAATAAAAACATGAACTTAGAACTTAATCGTCGTGAATTTTTAAAATTGACCTCGGCTGCAGGACTTGTCGGTACAGGTCTTGGGGGGATGAGTATTAATGCATTCGCAGCAGATTCAGTTAATCTTTTTACTTGGTCTGCTGCTGTTGACACAGTTAAAAGCCACGCAAATGCTTTTGAGAAAAAATTTAATGTAGGTGTAAATTACAGTAACTCTCCTTGGGCTCAGTATAGAGATGCTGGTATTGCTAAGTTGGTTGGGAAAGCCCCTGTAGATGTTTTATGGGTATCTGATGCTTGGTTACCTGAATGGGTTGAATCTGGGTGGTTAGCGCCAATCAATAAGTATCCAGAACTTATGAAATATAACGCTGACACTGCTGATTTTTGTGTGAAGTCTATGGAATATAAGGGTAAGCAATATGGCCTTACGTATTACACAGACTATATGGGGTTCTTTTATGATGATTCAAAGCTAAAAAAAGCCGGCATCACGGCACCGCCAAAGACTTGGAATGAAGTTACTGAGCAATGTTTAAAAATTAAGGCTGCAGGAATTTGTGAATTTCCGTTTATGCTGTCAATGGCTAAAGAAAGTTGGTTGATTGAATTTATTACCGCAATGAATTATTCATTTGGTGGAAGATTCGTCGATGATACTGGTAAGGCAATAATGCAAGATCCGCAAAAGGGTGCTGCTCAGGCACTTCAGTGGGTTGTAGATGCAGTCCAGAAACACAAAATTATTTCTCCAGCTTGTGTAGAAATTGGTGAACTCAATGGGCTTAAATCTTTTGGATCAGGAAATCATGCATTTGCAATGTTAGCGCGTTATAGAATCCGTACATTAAACGATCCAAAACAATCTGCAATTGCTGGTCAGGTAAAGCAAGCATTAATGCCTGCAGGACCAAAGGGTTCTAATGCAACTGTTGGATGGTTACGTTTTTATGGCTTAACGACACAAGCAGTAGCAGATAAAACGCGTGAAGCTAATTCTATTAAATTGATTGAATGGTTTGGTGGAAAGGCAGATGGTAAATACACTTTCCAGAAAAATTTACTAAATGATTTAGGTAGTGGTTTTGGCGTAAATTCGCTATTTAAAGATCCTGAAGTAATAGCATCAGTTAATGCCTATACTGATATCAAGATCTATGAGTCAGCCCAAAAATTTGCCAAAAAGAAAGACATAATTGCTCCATGGTTTGGCGAGTGGGACGAGGCAAATGGATCACTTTATCAATCAGCTGTTTTAGGAAAATCTACTGTTGAAAATGCATTAACCAAATCTGCATCAGTTTGGACAGATTTAGCTAAGAAAGCATAATTTGAGTTTTTCTAAAGGGAATGTTGCTATCAAGAGGGAAGTAAAGATTAATCGCCATGATCAATGGAGTGCGATGTGGTTAATCTCACCTATGATGTTTGTTCTTATGTCAGTGGCAGTATTCCCAGTTGTATATTCATTATGGATTAGTTTTTTTGATTTAAAGCTTAGGCGACCCAAGTCTGCTCCATTAATTTGGTTCGATAATTACATACATGTCTTAGGTGATCCGGGTTTCTTAGATAGTGTTTTAAGAACGTCTAGTTTTACTTTAATGGCAGTATCTGCAATTATGCTATTGGCTCTATTGGTTGCGCTTTTATTAAATGAAAACTTTATTGGAAAAAAATTCCTATCTACGATTTTATTAATTCCTTGGGCAGTACCCTATGTTGCAAATGGATTGATGTGGAAATGGATATATGACTCTGGATATGGGGCTTTAAATGGTGCGCTTCTCCAATTGGGATTTATAAGTAATTATTTGATTTGGCTTGGGGATACAGATAAAACACTAGCCTTGATTGCCAATGCTTTCGTTTGGAAAGAAGTCCCATTAGCAACGATCTTACTGCTAGTTAATCTTAAGTCTATTCCGGAAGATTTATATTCTGCAGCCAAGGTTGATGGCGCAAATATATGGCAACGTTTTTGGAATATTACTTTACCTGCTCTTAAGCCAGGATTTACTTTAGTAATGATTTATGAAGTGATGATGGCAGTTCGCCATTTTGACTTATTTTTTATTCTTACTGAAGGGGGGCCTGCAGATGCTTCTCACGTTTTATCTTGGGAGATTTACGTCGAGACCTTTAGAAAATTATCATTTGGCTTAGGCGCTGCTTTATCTTATCTTTTAGCTGTAGTTACTTTTTTACTTGCATTTTTTATTATTAAAACTTTGGGCAAGAAAATTTAAGCTGTATATGTTAAAAAAACTGATAATTTTTGTTTCATCACTTTTACTTTCACTTTATGTGTTGGGTCCATTGGTATGGATGGTTTCGTCATCATTTCAGCCTGAAAATGAGATTACTTCAAAGCCACCTCACTGGATTCCTCATGCACCAACTTTAGAAAACTTTAGAGCAATATTTGTTTCTAATAATGAGGTTGTTACTTATGAAAATAGAAAGCAGGGGGATACTGCGTCTGGGGGGTTTATCCCATCTACTGCTAAAAATCTATTACCTTCTATGTTGAATAGTTTTATTGTTGCGATAACGGTTGTTATCTTGAATTTAATTATCTCAACGCCAGCAGCTTATGCAATGGCAAAGATTCGTTTTATTGGAAGATCGACCTCGATATATTTCATGTTAGCTACTCGCGTAATACCTGATATTGCATTAGTAATTCCGTTCTTTTTATTTATACAAAAATTAGGACTTATGGATAGTAAGCTTTCTTTGATGATTACTTATTTGGCTGTAACAATTCCATTCAGTGTTTTTATATTAGTAAGTTATTTCGAATCTTTGCCTGATGAGCTCGACAAGGCGGCTAGAATCGATGGGTGTTCTAGATGGCAAAGTTTGGTTTACATATATTTACCACTAGCGGTACCTTCTCTTGTTGCGGTATCTATGTTCGCTTTCTTAACTAGTTGGAATGAGTTTTTACTAGCCTTGATGTTTACTCAAACTGATAAATCTCAGACAATGCCTATCGTTGTTGCATCGTTCGCCTCTGATTTTAATATTAGTTTTTCTTTTATCAATGCAGCTGGCGTAATGGCTGTTATACCGCCAGTAGTATTGGCTATGATTTTTCAGAAATACATTGCGTCTGGTTTAACGGCTGGAGCGGTAAAAGGTTAAGGGATATAAATGGCTCATATTCAATTTCATCAAGTTAAGAAATATTATCCGAATGGCTTCGTTGCCATTGATAATCTCAATTTGGAAATTCATGACAATGAATTTCTTGTGCTATTGGGACCTTCAGGATGTGGGAAATCTACAACCTTAAATATGATTGCTGGGCTTGAGGATATTTCAGAGGGCACTCTAAGTTTCAATGGTCAAGTCATCAATGATGTATCACCTGATAAGCGCGATATTGCAATGGTTTTTCAAAGCTATGCTTTGTATCCTCATAAAACTGTATATGAGAATATTGCGTTTGGTTTGAAAATGCGTAAATTTCCTAAAGATGAAATCAATGCGCTAGTAATGGATGCCGCAAAACGCTTAGAAATATTGAATTTACTAGATCGTAGACCTGGACAATTATCAGGTGGACAACGGCAACGTGTTGCTCTAGGGAGAGCAATGGTAAGAAGGCCTTCCGCTTTTTTAATGGATGAGCCCCTATCTAATTTAGATGCTGCATTAAGAATTTCTATGAGAGCGGAAATTAAGCAGTTACATCAAAATATGAAAACAACATTCATATATGTAACTCATGATCAAGCTGAGGCGCTAACTTTGGCTGATCGTATTGTTGTTATGAAAGATGGTGAAATTTTACAAATTGGTACGCCTGATGAAATTTATGAGCATCCCAAGAATATATTTGTAGCCTCTTTTTTAGGGGTGCCACAGATCAATCTGATCGAAGGCAACATTATAGAAAATAATGGACAATTTTTATTTCAAGCAGAGGGTATAAGAGTTAATTTATCAACTTTAAATATTGAAACTTTAAACCTCACTTCATCTAAAAAAGTAACTTTGGGTATAAGGGCAGAAGACATAATCCCTGTTAGCGCGTCAGAAGCCCCAGATATTTTTTCTTGTCAAATTAAATCTGTTTTACCTATTGGTTCTGACCAGTTTTTGGAGGTTGAACTAGCCGGCGCAGCTAAAAACACCTGTTTTTTTAGAGTTGGTAAAGAGTATCGGAATTTATCACATGGTCAGTTTAGTTTTCAAATAAATATGAATCGTTTGCACCTATTTGACACTCAAACTACCCTTTCTTTATTTTAGTAGCAATGAAACCAGCACCATTTCAGTACCATCAACCTACCAATACGCAAGAACTTCTAGCGTTATTAGATTTGTATCGTTCCAATGCAAAAATAATTTCGGGTGGCCAGAGCTTGGCGCCTATGATGAATATGCGAATGGCGCACATAGAAGAACTGATAGATATTAATCAATTATCAGATTTATCATTTATTAATCAAAGTCAAAACCAAGTCAAAATTGGTTCTATGACTAGACATGAACAAGTCGCATCTTCAGAGCAAATTGATAAACATTGTCCTTTGCTTTCTTATGCGGCTGGTACGATAGGTCATTATGTGATTCGTCAAAGAGGAACAATTGGTGGGAGCTTATGCCATGCTGATCCTGTAGCTCAAATGCCTTTAATTGCGCTAACTTTAGATGCTAATTTTCACATTAAAAGTATTCATGAAGAAAGACAGATTCGAGCATCAGACTTTTTTCTAGGGGCGATGACTACATGTCTTCAGGAAAATGAGTTTTTACAAGCAATTTCTTATCCCTGTTTTTCGAATGAAACGGCATGGGCTTTCGAGTTATTTAATCGTCGGCATGGTGATTATGCAATTGTAAGTGTGGCTTTATGCCTTGATTATGATAACAATCAAGTGATTCGAAATATCCGTATTGGTTTGAACGGAGTATCTGATTTTGCTCAAGATTACTCATCTGCTTGCTCTTCATTTTTAAATCAAACTTTTACTGAAAAATGGTTAGATGAATTGACACATCATTTGCTAGCCAACTTCTCTCCATTTGATGATGAACGTATTTCTTCAAAATATCGATTAGAGCTTGCAAAAACGCTAATCAAAAAAGCATTTTTTCGAGCTAATCAGAATTATCTTAAAAGTAGGAACTAATTGATGAATGAAAAGAAAATTCATTTAGTAATTAATCAACAAGGCTATGATTTAGAGCTCGAGCCAAGGAAATTACTCTCAGATGTTATTCGTGATGATTGTTTTTTAACAGGTACTCATGTTGGTTGTGAACATGGGGTATGTGGGGCATGTACTATTTTAGTAGACGGAAAACTCTTAAGATCTTGTTTGGTTTATGGAGTACAAATGGATGGTAAACATATTGAAACCATTGAGTCAATTGGTACGCACACGAAACTAAGTCGATTTCAGCAAGCAATGCACGAAGAACACGGTCTGCAATGTGGCTATTGTACTGCTGGGATAGTTATGACAATTGAGGGCTTGCTAAGAGAAAATCCTAAGCCAACAGAAATGGAAATACAAGATGCTTTGACAGGTAATTTATGTCGCTGTACTGGTTATCAAAATATCTTGAAGGCTATTCAGAGAGTACTTCTTGCTGATCAGGAAAAATCATAGATGAATAAGCAATCAGAAATTCGTTCTCAAGTTGGTAAACCATATCATCGTAGGGAAGATATGCGTTTCTTAACGGGCAATGGAAAATATATTGACGACATAAAAGTTGCAAATTGTTGGCATGCAGCTTTTATTCGATCACCACATGCGCACGCCAAAATCTTATCAGTTAATACCTCATCCGCACTTCAAATTAATGGCGTCATTGGTATTTATACAGGTAAAGATTTGGCAGAATTAACCACATCGCTTCGAATAGCACCACCTATTGATGGTTTAAAGCCGATTGAAATGACGACTTTACCGATTGATAAAGTTTTATTTCAGGGGGATTTGGTAGCCTGTGTCATAGCAAAAAATCGCTATATTGCTGAAGATGCTATCGATTTGGTTGAAGTGGAGTACTCTGCATTAAATCCTGTAACTAATATTATGCATGCTCAGCAGCAAGACGCACCACTTATCATTGAGAGTATGGGTACTAACTTACTATCTCATCAATTCAAAGAAAAAGGAGATGTAAGTAAATCTGCTAAACAAGCTTATAAAATAATAGAAACAAGCTTTTCTCAACATCGTCAGACACACTTACCGATGGAGACAAGAGGTTGTATTGCAATTTGGGATGAGGGTAACCAACATTTAAATTTTTATGTTGGAACTCAAGCCCCGCATCCTTACAGAACTCAACTAGCTAATCGTATGAGGTTGATGGAGTCACAAGTTACCATCCATTCTTCAGATATTGGAGGTGCGTTTGGTCAAAAAATTGTTTTATACCGTGAAGAGTTGACAGTAGCTGCTTTAGCTAAACTATTGAACCATCCAATCAGGTGGCGGGAGGATCGTTTAGAAAATCTTGTTGGATCCTCACAGTCGAGAGAAGACATATGTAAAACAATTGTTAGTGTAGATTCTCAAGGAAAAATACTTGGACTAGACTTTGAAATATTGGAGGATTTTGGTGCTTATAGTTTCTACCCTGGTAATTATTTAGCCAGAGTAGTAGCCATGATATTGACAGGACCATATAAGGTTGACAATTATCGTTACGATGTGAAAGTTTTTTTAACGAATAAAGTAGGTAATGCTCCGATGAGAGCGCCGATGGCGATAACAAGCTGGGTTATGGAGGGAACTATAGATGCTATAGCTCGTGAGTTAGGTCTTGATCCATTAGATGTTCGCAAATTAAACATGGTTACTCAAGATGATATGCCATACCTTATGCCGACAGGTGAGGTACTTTGTGACGTAACTCCATTAGAAACACTCAATCAGGCATTGCAAATAGTTAAATATGAAGATTTTGCAGATCGAAAAAAAGAATCTCTTAGCCGTGGGTTTTATAGAGGAATTGGAATTTGTAGTGTGATTGAATCGACTACTTATGGGTCAGAGTTTTATAAAGCGGCAGGAATTCCGGGTTCTGGTCATGAAGCTGTATGGATTCGTATAGAGCCGACAGGTGTTGTTAATGCTTCAGTAGGTTTAGGGCCTAGTGGTCAAGGTTATGAAACTGCTTTTTCACAGGTAATTGCAGAAGGCTTAGGAATTCACCCTAATCAAATACGAATATTGATGGGAAACTCTGATATTGCTCCCTATGGTATGGGTAGTCGTGGTGCTAGGGGTGGAACAGCTGGTGGCGGAGCATTTTTTCTTTGCGCACAACAAGCACATCAAAAATTAATGCGCATTGCCTCACATATTCTAAATATTCCACTTGATAATTTAAGAATGGTTGATGGATATGTCAATTATCTAGAGGGAGATAGATATATTCCAACGGATGTTGATTTACGGAAATTATCTCAAGTTGCATACTTTGAACCTACTAGATTACCCGAGGGTGAATTACCCGGCTTGGAGTTTCACTTAACCTATGACCCCCCTCCAATGACCTACTCTAATTCAACGCATATTTGTGAACTAGAAATTGACCCTGATACAGGAAGTATAAAAATTGAGCGTTATGTTGTTGCTGAAGATTGTGGGACTGTTTTAAATCCTTTAATTGTTGAGGGGCAACAACATGGAGCTATTGCCATGGGAATTTCAGGAGTCTTATTTGAAGAAATTATTTACGACTCAACAGGGCAAAATATTACGGGAACCCTAGCTGACTATATGATTGCAACTGCTGGCGACATACCCAAAATAGAAATCATTCATATGAACACTCCGAATAAAAAAACTCCTCTTGGTATCAAAGGAATGGCTGAAGGAGGGGTTATGGGTGCGATAGGAGCGGTTATGAATGCAGCTAATTCAGCTTTAAGTAGCTTAAATATTCAGGTTAATCAGCAACCATTAACACCAATGTATATACGGTCTCTGATTCGAGATGTTGCTTCTAAAAATAATGGTTTGTAGTTTAAATCTTGCTATTCTCAATACAAAGTTTTTATGGATAAAAATATAATTTCAAATAGTGCTATTCAGTTAGTGGCGGGTATTGATGATCTTATACCTGAAATAATTTCTTTTCGACATAAGATTCATGAGCACCCCGAGACTGCGTTTGAAGAAATTATCACTTCTGAATTAATTGCTGAAAAACTTCGTTCTTATGGATTAGATGTTTATCAAAATATTGCAAAAACTGGAGTCATTGGTGTTTTAAAGAAAGGCATTGGTCCAAGTATTGCATTTAGAGCAGACATGGATGCTCTGCACATTTCAGAAGAAAATTCTTTTAATTATTCTTCTAAAGTTTCTGGAAAAATGCATGCCTGTGGACATGACGGGCACTCCGCTATGTTAATGGGTGCAGCAAAATTTCTCAGTACAGATTCATCTATATCTGGCACCTTAATTTTTATTTTTCAACCAGCTGAAGAAAATGAAGGTGGTGCAAGAGTCATGATTGAGGAGGGGCTTTTTGAAAATTTCCAAATTGATGCTGTTTATGGCTTACATAATTGGCCAGGATTAGATGTGGGTAAGCTTGCTGTAACTGAGGGGCCTTTAATGGCTGCTTTTGATACCTTTGAATTGAAAATTGAAGGTAAAGGCGCTCATGGAGCAATGCCCCACGATAGTGTTGATCCTATTTTTATTTCTGCTCAGGTTATTAATGGGTGGCAGTCTATAACAAGTAGAAACGTTAACCCATATGACGCTGCTGTTGTTAGTGTTACCCAAATTCATGCTGGTGATACTTGGAATGTTATTCCCGGGAGTTGCAATTTAAAAGGTACAACAAGAAGTTTTTCTTCATCAGTAAGGGATCTTATTGAAGAAAAAATGAGGTTAATTGCTGAGACTACATGCAAGTGCTTTGGAGCGAATGCAACTTTTACGTACCAACGTCGTTATCCAGCGTTAATTAATAGTTTTGCTGAGTCAGAAATTGCAAAAAAAGCCGCCAGTAAGGTTGTATCTTTTGAGAATGTTATTCAAGATCCAACGCCAAGTATGACTGCAGAGGATTTTGCATTTATGTTGGAAAAAAAGCCTGGTTGTTATATTTGGCTAGGAAATGGTAGTAGTGAAAATGGTAAAAATCTACATAGTCCAAAGTATGACTTTAATGACGATATTCTTGCGATTGGTATTAGTTATTGGATTGAGTTGGCAAGAAGCATTATGGGGCCCCAATAATGGATAGAATTTGCATTATTGGAGACAGTATTACTCATGGAACTGGAGATGAGTCCATGCTTGGTTGGCCTGGAATTGTTTTTAAAGATTATCCCAAGCTTACTATTTATAACTTAGGAGTGAGGGCTGATACATCCGAGTTAATTGCTACCAGATGGAAGAGTGAATCAAAAGCAAGACTTCCAGATAAACAGTGTTGTGGATTAATTTTTTCTTTTGGAACTAATGATTCTGCGGACAAGGTTGGTGAAGGTATTCGGGTTAAGCTAGAAGACTCCGTTGTTAATGCTAGAAAAATTCTTAAAGAAGCGAAAGCTTGGTTACCAACCATAATGATCGGTCCAATCCCTATTGTTAATTTTATGCAGCCATTCAATTCGGGCGCAGGCATTTATCACTTTGATAATGAACGAATTGCTTCTTACAATAATGCTTATAAAGCTTTAGCAATAGAAATCCAAATTCCATATTTAGATATTTATAGTTTTTTAAGCACTAATGAACGCTGGAGTGATTCCCAAAAGTCTAATGATGGCATACATCCAATGCATAAAGGTTATCAAGCTTTAGCTACTTACATAAATTCTTGGGATAGTTTTCGGAAGTTTATACATGATGTTTAAAGCTTAATAATGGAAATTTCATATTTATTCAAAACATAAGTTCTATACATTACAAAATAGGACTTAACTTATTAAAAGGGATATTAAATGAGTGTTTTACCGAAAATAGAATCAATTGGATTTATTGGTATTGGTATTATGGGTAACAGTATGGCGGGCCATCTTTTATCTGCTGGTTATAAGATCAATGTCTATAACCGAACAAAATCTAAAACTGAGGCAATAGTTGCTAATGGTGCTACTTGGTATGACACACCTGGTGAAGTTGCAGCGCATTCAGATTTGATTATTACTATGGTGGGATTTCCAAGTGATGTTGAGGAAGTTTATTTTGGGGTACAAGGAATTATTGATTCAGCCAAGAATGCAATACTTATTGATATGACAACTTCTAGCCCTTCACTTGCTAGGAAAATTTCTCAACAAGCCCTTAAAAAAGGATTGTTCTCGTTAGATGCCCCTGTTTCAGGCGGTGATATTGGTGCTCGTGATGCCAAGCTAACTATTATGGTAGGTGGTGATAAAGTGGTATTTGATCATTGCTTACCAGTCTTACAAAAACTAGGTACCAGCATTATTTTGCAAGGCCCGGCTGGAATGGGGCAACATACTAAGATGTGTAATCAGATTGTGATAGCCGGAACCATTATCGGTGTTGCAGAAGGTCTTTCGTATGCCCAAAAGGTTGGCTTAAATCCAAAAGATGTTTTGCAATCTATTGGTGGTGGCGCAGCTTCAGGTTTTCAATTAAATGTTCTAGGCGCTAAGATGATTGTGGGTGATTATGCTCCAGGCTTTTATGTAGAGCACTTTCTCAAAGATTTAACTATTGCGCTTGAAGAGGCAGATCAAGTAAAACTTGATCTGCCAGGATTGGCACTTGTTAAATCTTTGTTTGAGAAAATGGTAGCTAAAGGATTGCAACGAGACGGGACGCAGGGTATTTTTCAGATTTATTTAGACTAACACTGGGTGGTTTACAGCAAATTCTCTAAGATTTGATTAATTCTAAATATTCCCCAAAGATAGTATTTTTTCTTTTTAGCTTTATATGATCAGTTTGTATAAAGCTATTACTAGCTTAAGTAGTTAACTGCCGCTGTTTGATCAGTTCGGCAGCAGTAATGCGGACAATCTTGCCGTCGACTGTGGTCACAATTGCAGTATTAGTTTGGATTGCCAAGTCTATGGCTGCTTGTCCAGCACGTTGCATAGCATAATAAGATCCAGCAATGTCAGGATCAGAAGAGTTACGAATGTCATTGATAGGTATAGTCATCATTAACCTTGATTAATTCATACTCATTTAAGCGTGAACACTCATTTTTAAACCGAGTGCATTTATTACTTTTGATATGGTATCAAATCTTGGTTGAGAACCTTCTGATAAAGCTTTATAAAGACTTTCACGACCCAAACCAGATTCTCTAGCAATTGTCGCCATACCTTTGGCTTTTGCTATGTTACCAAGAGCGCGAATGAGCTCAGCATTGTCACCATCTTCTAATACTTGTGATAAGTACTCAGCCATAGCCTCTTCATTATCTAAATAGCGTGTGATATCGAATACTTTTAGTTTTTGTGTTTTGTTCATAATTTAAAACTCCTTAGCCAACTGTATTGCTTTTTTAATATCTGATTGTTGGGAACTTTTTATTCCTCCAACTAATAAAATGACAATGACTCTTTCTCGCACAGTAAAGTAAATCCTATAACCAGCTCCAACATCAACTCTCATCTCTGAAATGCCACTACCTAAAGTCTTAGCATCGCCTAAATTGCCATGCTCTGCTCTTTCAATACGTCTTGCGATAGCAATTTTGGCTCTAAGATCTTTAACGGATTCATGCCACTTTTCAAAAAGCTCAGTTTGTTGAATAAAGTAGAACATATATCTATTGTATCTAATTGGATACAAAAATCAAGCATCTTTTTTAAATTATCCACTTGACGGAGGATACTACAGTAGATAAACACGTCGTCACAAAAGAAAAAGTGCTTCAAAAGCAATTAGCCTTTGAAGCACAGACATTTTTTGAAGATAAAAAAATAGCTTACATTTCAGTAAGCTATTGATATTAAAG